>CAIQAW010000060.1 GCA_903869875.1 Candidatus Nomurabacteria bacterium
ATCTAATAAAGAAGTTTTTCCTCTTTCCGTGCGAATTATATCTATTATTTCAAGGCATTCTTTATTAAAATTTTCTACGCTTCCATAAAATTTTATTATTTCCTCTGCTTCTTTTTTAGAAACAATATCAAAATTCATTGAATTATATTCCGCACTGCTAGTTTTGACTAAATTTTTCTTGTTTTCAGGTAAATCATGGATAAGATCATTCATGTTTGCGTATGGACGAATTTTAGTTAAATAATCCTGACTATTAATATGATGTGACTTAAACCTACCTTGAAATAATGCCCCAGTTCTTTCATGAGATTGATTAAAAAAAGTTGTATAGCCACCTAATAAGCGTTTAAAGAATTCAGAAATTCCATTATCTACTTCTTGTCTTACTATAAAGTGAAAATGATTTGGTAAAAAACTAAAACAAATAATTGAAACAAGTGGTTTGTTGTCTTTGTCTGTTATTATTAATTCTTCAGAAATGGAATTATATATGTACTTATCACGAAGACTTCCTATTGGCTTGATAACATTAAAATCTTTAACACTTTGGATAAAGCGCTCAAGGTCTTCTTTATTCATAAAAATATCTCTCTTATCAACACCTCGATTGTATACGTGGTAACATTCACCAGTTATCCATGGATGCTTTCTCATATTTTTATTATAATAATTTATTTTTTGATTTTCCAGGGGTTGGACCCCTGGGTTATCCACAGGTGGGGTGGAGTATTGTGGACATGTCGCTAAATTAATTAGATAATATTTCTATAATAGAATAAATATATTAAATATGCGTATATGTAAAGGTATCGCTTTGTCTTTCTGTATCGTTTTGTTTGTTTTTCCGTTTATTTCTTTTGCTGCAAGTGGTGTAACCTTGACCACACTGTCTGGTGGTACGGACATACCTGCCAATACTGCCGGGGTAGGCGGTAGTGGTGCTTTTACTAGTCTTACTGGACTTTCTATTGCAGAGGGTGCTATAGGTAATATAAAATCTGGTACCATAACTGTAACGGCCCCCGCAGGTTTTGAGTTTGATACAACAAACCCCGCTACAGTTACTGTAACTAGCAGTACTGGTAACCCCGCCACAAATATAAACCATTTAAATTCTGGTGATTTTATACCTTCTGTTACAACTGCAAATTCAATTTATTTTACAATAACTTCACAGAGCACATCTGCCAGGAATACCTTGACCTGGGGTTCTGTTTGGATCCGACCTGTTGCTGTTGCTTCGATTACAAATTCAGACATTATGCTGTCTAGTACTGACAGTATAGTCGGGCTAACTTTACCCATGTCTGTAGGAGTTGTGTCTGAGTTATATATACCACCAACAATTTCAAGTATAAATATAACTACACCCGCTACTAAGTTGGTCTATAAGGTGGGTGATACGTTGGACATAACAGGGCTAGTTGTAACAGGTACATATAGTGATGGTAGTAATAAAATTGAAAACATTACACCGACAAACATAACAGGGTTTGACAGTAGTTTACCTGTCAAAGGCCAGATTGTTACTATAGATGTTATTGGTAAAACTACAACGTACACTGTAGATATAGAAACCCCCACACCTGTAGTAACTAATATAAAGGATATAAATATAATTTCAGATGTTGTCTGGAAAAAGGGAAATAGCCCATATATTATAGGGCGAAATGTTTCAGTTTCTGACAATGGAAAACTAACAATTGAAGCAGGCACTACAGTAGTTTTTAATTCTGAAATTAAGGTAAATGGGGGAAAAGTATACGTAAATGGAACAAAAGCCAACCCCGTTAATATTGCTGGAACCCAGGTGCCGTATACTAGTAGTGTTGGGTTTAATGTTACAAATGAAGGTGAACTATATACAGAATGGATGAGCTGTAAAACTTTTCATGTTTGTGTTTTA
>CAIQAW010000061.1 GCA_903869875.1 Candidatus Nomurabacteria bacterium
AACCACTAGCCATATTAGTAGACCGAGGGCTAATGCTAGTATTACTACCTTAGCCAAGTTGTCTGCCACAGACCAGTCACGTACAGATGCAAATATTAACGACAGCACCCCGCCCCATGTAAACGCCACAGCTAGTAGACTGATACCAATAAACACACCTAATACAAGCGAAATTATACCTAGTGTCAGTAATGTTACAAAAACCTTTTTCTCGTAGCTTTTTAGTGCTGTTTGGTAGTTTATGTCGTTTGTATAGTTTTCGTTACAAAAACCTTCTATTTTAGGTTGGGTTTCTTTTGTTGGTTGCACTGTGGCTGGGTACGAACTTTCGTTCCATTGGCCACCGACTGCTATACAGCCGTCTTTGGTTGTAGGCGGTGCTATTACTTGTGTGTTTTTGTAGTAGTCGTTGTATACAGGTTCTTTAAAAACTAATGATACTGAATAGTTAAAAAACATGTTCATAACAATAACTATTGCTACAACAATAGATGCACGAACAAGTTTAGTAGAAAGTGTACTGGTTATCTGGTTTATTTGATGTGGTTCCATCCCGTTAGAAGCAGGTCGCGGTCAAAAGATCGCTATTTGCTTGATTATATTTATAAGCTATGTGTATATTTTTTTTCATAATAAATCTCCGTTACTGCGACCGCGGCTTCTAACGGGACCATTCTTTAATTATACCATAAATTCTGACTTGCCGGGCAGTAGAAGTTTATAACTTTCACTGCCCGGCCTGCCCCGTAGTAAATTTCTAAAAACTAATACTTCATACTAAACGCACCTAGTAAAAATTTCACTACGGGGTATAATAAACACATGATACAAGACCAACAAAACCGCGTGCGTAGTGTAGAACGTATTGCTATACGGGCAACTACATGGATAGGTTCGCCCGCGTCGTTAGTTGTACATACTATTTTATTTATACTTGCTTTTTTACTTATCGTTATTGGTTTTCCAGCAGACAAAGTTTTACTTGTTTTAACTACCATTGTTTCACTAGAAGCTATTTACCTTTCTATATTTATACAAATGTCTGTTAACAGATCTAACCGCAGACTGGTAGCTGTGCGTAAAGACTTGGAAGAAATCCAAGAAGACGTCGAAGACATTCAGGAAGACGTGGAGGAAATTCAGGAAGGTGTCGAATCTATTGAAAAAGACGTGGACGAAATTCAAAAAGACGTGGAAGAGATTCAGGAAGATGTGGAGGGCATTGAAAAAGATGTGGATGAAATCCAGGGCGACATTGAAGGGTTAGAGGAAGATGTAGAGGATATTTCAGAAGATACAATAGCCACAGCCGTAGCGGAACGTGCCCGCGACCAAGACATGTTAGTACGTGTTGAATCTGCGTTAACAATTCTGATGCAGGAACTACAAGACCTAAAAGCAAAACAAATACCGCAGAAACCAGCTACTAAAAAACCAGTTGCAAAAGTGACAAAGAAATAATAAAGTTGTATAGTTATATATAACCAACAATCTTTAACCATGAATACATTTTTACAAATTTGCCTTATTTGTGCGGGGTGCTTATGTGTTTACCCTTTTGCCTTTCGGTTTCTATCTAAAAGCAACGAAACCGAAGAAATATAATCTAGTAAACTTAGCCGGAACATTTCCGGCTTTTTTTATTTTATATCTTAAACTCTACGACGTCCCCATCCTTCATAATGTATTCCTTGCCTTCTGTACGTACTTTGCCTTTTGCGCGGGCATCGGCATACGAACCGGCTTCTAATAAGTCAGACCAGAAAACAACTTC
>CAIQAW010000062.1 GCA_903869875.1 Candidatus Nomurabacteria bacterium
CCCTTTTTTGAGAAGACAAATTTATAAAGCATTTTCTGACGACTTAGATAACTTAGTAAAAACAAATAAAATACATGAATGGCAACCAGTGGCATACGACTGGCGTATGAGCGTGGACGATATTGTGGATAATGGGGTAGTTCTAGAAAATGAAACAAAAAATATTATTACCGAACTAGAAAGCATGGCCCATGATTCTGATACTGGTAAAGTTAGTTTGGTAGGGCATTCAAATGGAGGTTTGTTAATAAAGTATTTGGTAAAGAAATTAGAAGACAAAGGAGAGTCTGATTTGATAGACAATGTCGTTTTGGTTGGGTCACCTGAATTAGGAACACCACAGGGTTTGGTTGCATTACTACATGGTTTAGATTTTGATGGGATGTTCGGTGTTTTGGCACCACAGAAATATAATAGACAGCTGGCATTAAATATAGCAGGGGTATATGCACTGATTCCTTCAAGTAAGATATTTGAAAATAATACTACGCCAATAATTAGTTTCGATAATTCTGTTGGTGATTTTGCCGGTATTATTAATGGTTATGGTAATAGTATAGACACATACAAAGAATTAAAAGATTTCATCCTTTCAACCAGCGATGATAGATCTATTCCAGATTTTGATAATACTAACATACCCGCTACGGGTAATGAATCTTTGTATAATAAAGCTGAGAATTTACACAGTGTAATAGATAACTATACTATACCTAGTTTTATAAAAATATATGAAATTTCAGGTACTGGGTTGCCTACAGTTTCTGGTGTTAAATATTCCAGAAATACACATTGCTTGCTTGATGTATGTACTGATAGACAGTTTCTAGTTCCAGAAATTACTACAACTGTAGATGGAGATAAAGTTGTATTAAATTCATCTAGTGCTGTACTGCCTGGTACTAGATATTATGTAGATATGAACATATATAATAAAGACAATAATGTTAACCTTGACCATGCATATATGTTGCAGAACAACAGTATAAAAAAACTAGTTGAAAACATTGTTACTGGCGTAGATGAACCGATACCTTATGTTATCGAAAAAAATTCTTTACCTACAATAAAGACAAAACATATCTCTATGCATTCGCCAGTGAATATAGATGTCTACGACCAACAGGGTAGGCACACCGGCCCATGTGTAGACCCCGACTACCCAGATATGGACTGCATAGAACAGGAAATACCAAACTCTTCGTATATGGCATTAGGGGAGGATAAGTATATAACAATACCAAATGAAGGCACATATACATTAAAATTAGACGGTTATGAAACAGGAACATTTACATTAAATATAGATAACTACGAAAATGACAATAAAACAGACAGTGTCGAGTTTAAAGATGTGCCCACAACCACAGACACTAGTAGTACAGTCGATCTAACAACACTACCCAAGGAAATATTGTTAGACAACAATAACGACAATGAACCGGATTTGAAAATAAATAACAATAGTGAGGTTATAGATTTGCATCCGAAAAAAGAAAGTACCGAGATATTTGTGACTAAGCCTATATCCCAGGGTGGTAAACCTGTTTTAGATACTGAAAAAATAAAAACTACAGAAATACAGGAAAATGTAAACAAAACTGTACTGATACGAACTAGAAGTAAAAATGTTATAATAAAAAAACCAGTTCAGTTTGTAAATAAACAAATTAATACAAATATCAGTACTGCAGTCGCGCCTACAGATAGTATTGAGACAAATATAATACCTATGTCAGCCAATGTAGGTAATAGTATAAAGTTTGATTTGTGGAAATTTATTAAAAGATTATTTAATTATTAAAATGAAAAATATTTATTTAAAAATTAGCATAGCAGTTGCATCATTTGGACTATTTTTTATTGTAGATCCAACTTTCTTATCAGAGACCAGTTCTATTTTTTGGTATCTGGTTTGCTTTTTACTTCCTATAATTATTTTCAGTAAAAAGATACTTAGTTCATGGGTTGTTCTATATGTTCTATATGTTTTATCAAATATTTATATTAAGTTTATACCACCTACATCAAATAATTCATGCTGGAGTTTTTGTGGTGGTGAAAGTAGACCCCTTACTTATTTCATGATTTATTTTTCAATACTTGTAATACTAGTATTGTTACAACTACGTCAATTTGTCCAAAGAAAAATAGCTGAAAAAGAATTCAAATCTCAAAATAAATAAAGACCATTCAAAAACACCATATAAAATAAGGTGTTTTTGAATACCTGTGGATAACCCAGATGTCCAACGTCTGGGTTATCCACAGGGTTGCGGGGGTGGGGGTTTTGTGTTAGTGTGTTTGGGTAACGCTAAAGACAGTAGGCAAGAGCAGGTGGGAGGTGACGGGTTATGGGTGGTAGGAAACTACAACCTGTAACCTTAAACCTATAACCTAGCTTCACAAGCCCTACCGAGGTACAAATACTAGATTATTGCGCATATATGCCCCATAGGGGCCATGTATAAGCAAAAGATATAGAATAGTCCTATTTTGCATTACAATTTAAAAAATAAGCCTGCCCGAATGAACATTTGTTCAGGCGGGGGTTTATCCCGGTCGTTATTTATTAAAAAACTCCTGAAATTACAGTTGGCCGTCCTTTAATGGACATTGGCCGGCATGATTTCTGGGGAAATCAAAAACCATGGCTTTAACTAAAAACAAAAAAGTAGAAGTTGTTGACCAATTAGCGAACCTAATCAAGGATGTAAAAACCCTTGTATTCGTTAAATTCGACAAACTTACTGTGAAAGATGCGAATGCACTTCGTAGTGATCTACGTAACGAGCAGGTAGGGTACAAAGTAGCCAAAAAGACACTTCTAAAGCGTGTTTTGACTGCTAACAACTACAAAGGCGAAATGCCTGAACTGGGTAACCAAGTTGCTGTTGCATACGGTACAGACGAAATAGCACCAGCTCGTGGAGTATATGAATTCCAAAAAACACACAAAGACTACGTAAGTATCGTCGGCGGAGTGTTCGATGGAGAATACAAAACTCAAGCAGAAATGATGGAAATCGCTATGATTCCAGGCATGCAAGGCCTACGTGGCATGTTTGCAAATGTTATCAATTCGCCAATACAGCGTTTTGTTATAGCACTTGACCAAATTGCAGCTAAAAAATAGCATTTATTAACTTTATAATTTAAATTATATGATTGAAGAAACAAATTTTGAAGTACCTGCAAAGTTCGCAAGTATCGTTGCAGAAATCGAAAAAATGTCAGTTCTAGAACTTAACGAACTAGTAAAGACATTTGAAAAGAAATTCGGAGTATCAGCAGCTGCAGTAGCTGGCCCAGCAGTAGCAGGTCCAGTTGCAGAAGAAAAAGATGCATTTACTGTTGTACTAACATCAGCAGGTGAAGCTAAGATTGCTGTTATGAAAGTAGTAAAGGAAGCTCTTGGACTAGGTCTTAAAGAAGCTAAGGACATCGTAGACGGTGCACCAGCAACTTTGAAAGAAGGCATGAAAAAGGCTGACGCAGACACACTTAAGAAGCAAATCGAAGAAGCAGGTGGTAGTGTTGAATTGAAATAATTCCAAAAAC
>CAIQAW010000063.1 GCA_903869875.1 Candidatus Nomurabacteria bacterium
ACGAACCTGAAAACCATCTAGACATTGTTAGTCGTGTAGAACTTATTGCATTATTATCTAACTACCGTGGCGGTGTGTTGTTTGTGTCGCACGACAGAATGATAATGGACGGCGTTGCCGACCGCGTTGCCGAAGTTTCCGCTGGTAAAATATTTATGTCAGAAGGTGGTTACGAAGCATACAACGAAGCCCGCGAACTACGTATAGCAGGTGCACAACGTGTTTTTGATACAGAACAAAAACGTGTACGCCAAATGGAATCTAGTTTAGGTATACTACAAAGTAAGGCTTTTCGTGGTAAAGGTGTGTCACAATATTTAGATAGAAAAGAAGAAATAGCGGAAATAAAAGAAAAACACAGTGTAGGTGGCAGACCAGAAGATAAAAAAACTAAAATAGTTCTGCAAAAAAGTGGTTCACAACTACATGACGGTAAACTTATTTGTAGTATTAAAGAAGGCGTGTTCCACTACCCTAACCACACTGGCGACATTTTCAGAAACTTAAATTTAGAAATTCGTAGTGGCACACACATTGTACTACTTGGCCGTAATGGTTCTGGTAAATCTACATTGTTAAAATGTTTAATGGGTATATTACCCATATCAGAAGGTGTTGTAGAATGGAACCCTGGTGTTAAGCGCGCATATTTCGACCAACATACCGAATTCGACCCTTCACTAACACCATTAGAAATAGTTCGTAAGGAACTAGCCTGCGACGACAAAGACGCACGCCACGTTTTAGGCATGATGAAGTTCCGAGGCGACAAAATGGACAAACCTATAGCCACACTGTCTGGCGGCGAACGCATGCGTATACGTTTCGGTTTAGTTTTTGGTTCTAAACCCGACTTTATAATACTCGACGAACCAACAAACCACCTCGACGAAACAACTTGGCAAATACTACTAGATGCATGTAACGCATCAGCATCGACCATACTACTAGTTACCCACGACTACGAATTTATCGACGAAATGGAATCTAAATTTTTCTGGCTAATAAAAAACCAAACTATAACAGAACAACACAAAGACTTGTCTGAACTAGTTGAAGTACTGCGAAGCAATTAAATAACATTCCAACATTCTGCAGAATATTAGAATGTTGTAAATAAAAAACAGAGGTTGGACCTCTGTTTTTTATTTACTCTATTTAGTTTCTTCCGCTAGTTTCAAGACAAATATTTCTAATGGTAGTACTTTTACTGATGCGCCTTTTACTGCACTAACAGTATCTAACAGGCCAGACAAATATTTGGACTGTATTCCAGCAACACTGTCCTTTATTAACTTTGCAAATAGTGTTTGTTCTGTTTCTGATAGCAGAGCCATGCTTTCCTTTGCAACGGCCGGGGCAATACGGGCCAATAGTAATAGTCGGTATTTTTCTAGTACCATGTGTGCAAACAAATCTACATTAGACTTTGCAACGTGCAATTTCTGTAAAACTGCTAACGATTTTTCTGTGTCCTTGGTAACTATACCTTCTAATAAATCCAACACAGCTGACAATGCTGGCGCCCCCGTAATGTCACTAACCATTTCTACTGTAACATTTTTACCTGCCCCGTTGGAAACTTGTTTTCCGACTGGGTCATCTGTAGCATTTAAAACTTTTTGCAATATTCCTAATGCATCACGGAATGCACCGTCTGCTAACATGGCTATTAGTCCAGCAGCTGCGGGTTCTAGTGTACGGCCTTCACGTTTTGCTATGTCTATAACATGGTTAGCTAGTATTGTTTCAGTTGGCCGGCGGAACATAACTGTCTGACAACGCGACACAATAGTTTCCGGTACTTTTTCTAAATCTGTTGTAGCTAAAATAAATATAATATGTTTTGGTGGTTCTTCAAGTGTTTTAAGTAGTGCATTAAAAGCTTCCTTTGTTAGCATGTGTACTTCGTCGATAATGTACACTTTATAAGGTGAAGAAAAAGGTAGACTATGCACAGCTTCGCGTAGTGCACGTATGTCGTCTATACCACGGTTTGACGCAGCGTCTATTTCCTCTATATCTACCGGTTGCACACCCAGGTCGTGCGCCACAATACGGGCAATGGTTGTTTTACCAGTACCACGACTACCAGTAAACAAATACGCATGGGCTATTTTATTGTCGGCAATGGCCTTCGAAAGGCTTTGTACAATACTGTCCTGCCCTACTACGTCGGCAAAAGTCTGTGGGCGGTATTTGCGGTATAGTGTTTCGTTCATGGGACCATTATACCAAAATTACATTAAAACAAAAATTCGCTACATATCGGACTTATAGCAATACAAAAAGTTAACAAATTTTACGATCGTTTAAAATGTTAACTTTTATTTGTAAGGAATTTATCTACAATATCTTTCACAGCCCCAGCACTATTACCTTTTTCCATTAGTTCCATACGAAGTTCTTTGGCACCATCGAAACCGTTTACATAAGCTTTGAAATGTTTTTTCATAATGGCAAAGTTTTTAATATCACCCAAAAGTTTTTCAAACAATTCTGAATGTTCTACCATAACATTTAGTCTTTCAGTTACAGGTACGGCACTTTTTGCTTTTAACCAGTATTTGTTTTTTGCTGGTTTTAAAATTGAAAGCTTTGTAAGGAGCGAGCGATATGCCTGTAAAAGGTTTTTCGCAGCGCGACCGGCGCGAGAAGAGCGATTTCCTAGCAAGGAAATACGCGTGCCTTTTACGGGCATGTCGCTCGTGACTGGACTATTATCTTTCTCACCAAACAACCACGGGTTGCCGAATATCGCACGACCAACCATAACACCGTCGCAACCTGTTTGTTGGGCTAATTGTGTGCCATGTTCTACTGTAGTAACATCGCCGTTACCTAATATAACTGTATCTATACCCATACTGTCGCGCAGTACCACAGCTTGTTTTACATAGTCCCAGTTTGCAGGCACAGTAGACATTTCTTTGCGTGTGCGCGCATGTACAGTTAGTGCAGCAATGTTTTGTTTTAGTAGTAACGGTATCCATTCAGTTAGCTGAACTTTATTATACCCCACACGGGTTTTAACTGACAGGGGTATGTCGTAACCTGAATCTGCTATGCCCTGTTTTGCCGCATTTATTATTTCTACAGCAAGTTCTGGTGTCTTCATCATTGCAGCACCGGCACCTTGTTTTTCTATGGTTTTATCTGGGCAACCCATATTTATATCTATACCGTCGAAACCTAGTTCCGCTACAAATTTACAGGCTGTACGCATGTTTTCAGGGTTTGAAGAAAATAGCTGTGCCACTATTGGCCGTTCAGCTTCTGTATATGCCAGGTCACGTAACAATGAGTTGCGTCCATGCGAAGCCACACCCTCAGGCTGTTTCAATGCCCAAGCCAAACCGTCTGCAGAAACAAACTCTGTCCACAGAACTTCAGGCCCGCCCAATACTTCGTTTGTTCGGGTAAATTTACCTTCACTATCAAATATTTCTTTACCTCCATAACGAGAATGCTTTACAACAAGTCTACGAAAAGCCGCATCTGTAACATCAGCCATGGGTGCTAATGCAAAAAAAGGCTTTGCGCCCTTGTCTGACCTTTTTAAATTTTTCCAAAATCCTAAATTCATTTTAATTTTGTGTTTTTACTGTTGCAGGCGTTACTGTTGTTGTGTCTACTGGTTCTGTAACGGTTACAGGTGTTTCTGTTTTATTACCTTTGTATGTATAAAAAATTTTATTACCAAAACGTAGATCTATACTTGCAAGTTTTTCTATACTATTCGTAAAATCAGTATTAGTCAACAATGTGCCTACTGTATGGTCTACATCTGTAGCTACAAAGTTTGGCACTAAAAGTATGGTTAGATTGTGGTCATTTTTTTTAACAGTTACAGTAGCCTGGCCTAAATCTTGTTCAAAAGACACAGGCACAAGGTTACGTTTATTTAATAAATCAAACAAATCTGTAATGTTGTTCATCTTTTCTACACTCTGGTAGTTGCCGGTATTGTTTGTATTTGTTGTACGTTCTCCGTAGAAACGTGTATATACGTCACCAGAAAAATACGGTGCTGGAGAAAAAACATACCCGTCGTTACCCATAAAATAACATTCTGAATTTGTATGGTCTGTGCACCATAGGTACACACCTTTACGTTCTGTAATATCTACTGCAATAGATTCTAAACCGACACGGCGCACTGCCACAGTTTTAGCATAAGGAAAATTATGTTCTATACCTGCATGTATTGCAGACAATGGCAGTAAAAAAACACTGTTCTTAGGTATAACCCATGCATACATGCCACCTATGTGTGCGTTTACATGTTCGCGTACCATAACAGGGTCTATTATTTTTGTTTCAGAAACAGTTACATTGTGTATGCGAATTTTTTCTATTCGCAATAAAAACACAACCCCAACAAATAATGCAACTAATATAATGGACCATATTGTAGCCCAGAACTTAAACTTACGTCGGCGTTCGGCTGCAAATTTACCACGAGACGAAGAAATCAAATCTGGTGTAGACTTTTTTTCTGTATCTTTAGTTTTATTAGGAACAATATCAGCCATTATTACAATTATTTACCTATATGCGTACGGCCACCCATGTATTGGCGTAATACTTCAGGTATGCGAATAGTACCATCGGCTTCTTGGAAGTTTTCTACTAACGAAACAAGTATGCGTGGTGTTGGTATAGCAGTACAGTTTAAGGAATGTGTGTACATCATGTTGCCATCGGCATCTCGATAACGAATATTACTACGACGTGTCTGGAAGTCGTGGAAATATGATGCAGAAGATATTTCACGATAAGTAGTTTCCTTCGGTACCCAAAGTTCTATGTCGTATTTTTTAACTTGGCCCTGGCCCAAGTCGCCGCCACAGTTTAATACTGTATGGTACGGTATACCCAGTGACTCTATAAATTCTTCTGTGTTTCTGTTTAGTTCTTCATGTATTGCAACAGAAGTTTGGTGGTTGGCTTCACATAGTACAACTTGTTCCCATTTGAAAAACTCGTGCACACGTATTAAACCCTTAACGTCTTTACTGTGACTACCGGCTTCGCGACGGTAACAAGGTGAAAATCCAAGGTATTTTAATGGTAGCTGACTTCCATCTAAAACTTCGTCCATATGGAAACCCATCACCGGAACTTCTGCTGTACCTGCAAGATAGTCTTCGTCTTGGGTTTTATATAAATCTTCTTCGCCTGCTGGTAGAAAACCTGTTCCATAGAAAACTTGTTTACGCGCAACTATAGGTGGTATTACAGGTGTAAAACCTTTGTTACCGAAAAATTCTAAAGCATAGTTCCATATAGCCATAGACAAACGAACTCCGTCACCCAGCAAAAAGTAACCGCGAAAACCGTGCACCTTTATACCACGTTCAAAATCTACCATGTTGTTTTGTAACATTAGATCAATGTGGTCCTTTGGTTCGAAACTAAATTGTGTTTGTTCACCCCAACGTTTTACCTCGACATTGTCTGCATCACTGTCGCCATCTGGAACTGTCATGTCTGGCACATTTGGCACTTCTAACATTAGTAACTGCCATGCCTTGGTGTATTCCTTTAGGGTTTCTTCTTTGGTTTGTAAATCGTCTTTAAGTACCTTCATTTCGGCAATGCGTGTTTCGCGTTCAGCTGGGTCGGTAATGGTAGGTATAGTGTCAGACACTATACGTTGTTTACTACGTATTTCTTCGACTTCTTTTAGTATAGTTAGACGTTTTTCGTCTGCATCCAATAGGTTTTGCACGTCAAAGGAACTGTGCTTTTTCCGAGCAGCTTCGCGTATAAGGTCCGCATTTTCGCGGATAAATTTAATATCAAGCATGCATACAGTATACCCCGAAGTGATATTTTTGCAAAAAATATACAACGGGGCAGGCAAACATGCTAGAATATACAAATGGATCCCGTTAGAGATGTCAGGTGTTATTGTGTCTCTATAGTATATGGTGGATTTTTATATAATATTGGCAATATACATAAATAATCTACGGAAGTGCCTTTAATATATAATATTTAGTCGAAATTTTATTAATGAAATTAATTATAGTAAGTGTCTTTAT
>CAIQAW010000064.1 GCA_903869875.1 Candidatus Nomurabacteria bacterium
AAAGCTGTTTCAGACAAACCAGCTATGACACGCGATATGTCGTACTCTGTAAGTAAAGACGACACAGAAGAAGACTTGTGTGAACATATCAGAAATGTTTTCGGAGACAATGCAGACTTACTAGAAGAAGTTAAAATATTAGACAGAACACCATACGAAAAACTTCCAGAAGTTGCACGTCAGCGTCTTGGTGCTAAAGAGTGGCAAGACAATGTTTTGGTTAGAATAATCTTACGCCACCCCGACAAAACCCTGACAAAACAAGAAGCCGCCGACCTGTATACAATGGCATATTCCAAGTTACACCAGGGTGTAGGTGGGTATACTGCATAGGTAAAAATAAAATGTTTTACACAGAAAATCGCCATAAAAATAGGCGATTTTTCTGTTTGAAAATGGTATAATAACCATATAGAAATTGAATTTTCTATCGAACACTGAACCTGTTCCGTCTATATAGTCTATAAAACTTGTATTTCATGGTCAGATTTATGTTATAATTAAATTTATAATATGGGCACAGAAAATAATAAAAACATGTCTATAAAAACGTACAAACTAGTTTTGTCGTGTTTTGTGTTTTTTATATTGTTCGGTATTAGTGTAAAAGTTTTTGCTACACCACCCACAACACAGTACAGTGCAGCGGAAACACTAAACCCTACATGTGCGCCTGGGTCTACAAACTGTAGTGTGTCTGTCGGCTCTGGTTCCGGATGGGGTCTTACTGGTAATGCCGGCACCACTCCAGGTACAAACTTTATAGGTACCACAGATGCACAAGACTTAGTATTTAAAACAAGCAATGTCCAGACTGGTAAAATTTCTTCGACAGGGCTTTCCGTTAGTCTTGGAATTACTGCGGGTAATAGCGGGGCTTCAACAGTGCATACTAACTTTATCGGTGTTCATGCAGGGGGCGGTGCAACTTTTGCAGAATATTCAAATTTTATTGGATCTTCAGCTGGCGTTCTGGCTATAAATGCTAGTCATTCTAATTTTATCGGGGAGTTTGCTGGCTACGGTGCAACAAATGCTAATCTGTCTAATTTTATAGGTGACAGCGCTGGTTTAAATGCCACAAATGCGGCTAATAGTATCTTCATAGGTAATGGTGCTGGAAATTCAGATACAGTAGATAATACTGTTTCAGGATACTCTATCTTAATAGGTCAAGGTACATATACAGGGGGTTTTTCTAATTCTATTAGTCTAGGTAGCGGAGCTCACAACACAGATTCAAATCAATTAGTTATTGGCGGAGATAGTTCAATTGGTAGTATTACTAGTGCATATATTGGCAAAGGAGCAACAAGTGCAAGCCCTGTAGGTTTTTCATTGAATGCAACTGGCGGTAGTGGTACAGACATATCAGGTGGGTCTATAACAATAGCCGGCGGTAAAGCTACAGGGGACGCGTCTGGTGGATCAATCATTTTCCAAACCTCTGATGCTGGTGCTACTGGTACCACGGCTCAGTCATTGACTACAAAGATGTCACTACTCGCAAATGGTGATTTGGGTATTGGAACCAACCCTTCTTTTGTAAAACTCGGTGTCAGGTCTTCGGCTGGTGGTCAATTGCAATTAGAATATGATAGTTCTAATTTTGCACTTTTTACTGTAAATAGTAGTGGTACATTACAAATATCTGGGCATGCCGGATTCAATCCTAGCCAAGGGTCTGTTGATATCAATGGCATGAACATAACTCCTAATGGAAGTCTTAATGTGGGTAATGGTAGGTTCCAAGTAAACTCTAATTCTGGAAAAGTCGGTGTGGGTATTACTCCAGGTTATAAATTTGATGTTCTGGATGATAGTGCTTCTACTTATGTAGCAAACTTTTTTAATGATGGTAATAATGATAATCGTTACGGTATTTCTATCCAAGCAGGTGCGGACACTCCAAGTGCAAACAAATGGATCCAGTTCAACGATGGTGACGGCACAGACCAGGGGTCCATATGTTATACAGGTGGGCAAGCAAACATTTGTGCGCCTTCTGATGTTCGTTTGAAAAATAATATTGTCGATACAAATATTAATCTAGACACATTGCTTCAAATAAAAGTTAGAGACTTTGCTTATAATAGCGATTCAAACAACAGAGTTGTTCATGGTTTTATAGCTCAAGAA
>CAIQAW010000065.1 GCA_903869875.1 Candidatus Nomurabacteria bacterium
ATATGTTATAATATATATATGAATAATTTTTCACCTGAAAATAGTACAAATAAAGATTTGGTTGCTGAAACTGAAAATAGTGTTTTTTTAGATGAAAATAATACAGAAAAAATTGAAGACAGTATAAAACCACTTGATGAAATAAATATAGACCATGATACTTTGTACGAATGGTATTCTACAGCAATGCAACGCCGAGAACGTGAACCTTTGGAACAAGAACGTTTTGAAAGACATTTCTTTGAAGGGGCTTCGTTAGATACACCAATGGGTTATGGTAATAAGAATGACGGGTATTTGTTGGGCGGTATTAGGCAGAATATATTTATTCCAACACATTTTGCACCAAAGACTATACGTGGTGGTTATAATTTGTTTAAAAATTTAGGTGAAAGTAACAATGTATCTGCTGTTGTGGCTATAACAGAAGATTTGGCAGAAACTTTAGTAAAGTTACCATCATGGAAAAAACTAGATTTCACCATACCGGCAAATTTCCGTGATGAATTAGCTTCTAAAATAATAATGTACAATAGTAATCCGGAAACTGAAAAAAACTTGATGAGCCTGGCTGCAGAGTTTATACAAGAATACAAAAATAAAATGTATGAACATGAAGATCAAGATAATAATGAAGTCGAAGAAGAAAAAGAATATGAAAATGTTGTGCTCGATAGAAGGAACGGTAATATTATAAGACAACGTTATTAAGTTATATTTCTGTTATGCAACTAAACCCCCTTACAGCTGAAGAAAAGCACGTAATACTGAACAAAGGTACAGAGGCGCCTTTTACTGGTGAATATATAAACAACAAAGAAACTGGTGTGTATGTATGCAAACAATGCAATGCACCACTATATAATTCGAAAGACAAATTTGAATCTACTTGTGGCTGGCCAAGTTTCGATGCAGAAATAGATGGTGCAGTAAAACATACACCAGACGCTGACGGAGAAAGGGTGGAAATAACTTGTGCAAACTGTGGTGGGCACCTGGGGCATGTGTTCGAGGGTGAGATGATGACAGATAAAAACATTCGCCACTGTGTAAACTCGATATCATTAAAATTTGTACAGGGGGTGTAATGTTAGGTATAATATATATATGGAATCAAACCCAGAAAAATCTGTTAATAATAACGAAAGAGTAACAAACAAACTAGAATCTGTAGAAGTTTTACCTAGAGAACCTGTTTCGTTAGATAGTGTTAGTGTTGAAATAAACAATATTACAGAGGAGATAAATAAACAAGAATAAAATATAAAACATGTTGTAGAAGGCGTAGAAAAAATACGCTCTGGTTTTGGTTTGCCTGATGTTGAGGTTGAAATGCCTTCAGTTGATATTAGTAAAAAATCAGTTCAAGTTCTAGAAAATAAAAAATTAGAATTAGAAAGTAAGTTGCAAGACATATTAAAGCACGATACTTCAGAAAAATATTCAGAGGTTATTAATGAAGTAAAACAATCTAAAATAGATTGGGCTAATTCTACCGAGCTTGCTAGGAGATTAAAACTTAAGGGTGCATCTGATGAAGATGTGGTACAAGTTAAAAATTGGTTAATTGATAATACAAATAATGCA
>CAIQAW010000066.1 GCA_903869875.1 Candidatus Nomurabacteria bacterium
GTGTAAATGTACCACCCATTTTAACCTCGACACCGCCGTCTGTGCCTGATTGGATTTTAAATGGTAGTGTGCCTTGTGCTTTTTGTATTTCAGGGTCGGCAAAACGGTGGCCCATAAAACGCTTGATACCGTAAACGGTGTTTTCAGGGTTTGTTACAGCTTGGCGTTTAGCAAGTAGACCTACTAAGCGGTCGCCATTTTTACCCATGGCAACAATAGACGGTGTTGTTCGTGCACCCTCTATGTTTTCAATTATTTTTGGTTGACCACCTTCGATAATGGCCACCGCACTGTTTGTTGTTCCTAAGTCTATACCAATTATTTTACTCATATATAATTTCAAAAATTAAATTCAATTAATGTTCAGATTTTCTGTAAAAACGTGTACCCGAGAAGAGAATTTTAAAATAAGTCTTTGCGAAATGCCTGACGCAGACCTATTGGGTCGAGTCGACTAAATTTTCCTCAGAAAATTATAGGTAGCTTTTCGCGGAGAGCTTATTTTATAAATTCTTACAGATATTATACACCTAACATGTTTTTTGACAAGTATTTAGCGACCGCAAAAGACTTGTAAAATACAATATACATGATAATATTGGTTTATGTCAAAAAGCGAAGAAAAAAACATCAAAAAGTCCCCTATTTCTAAGGCTATTTTAAAGGCTTTAGGCGACAAAAAGGTCTACGACCTGCTAAGTCTTAAGAACCAGATAAAAGTTGCCCTAGAGGCCAATACAAGCCCAAATAAGGCTGATAATAAAGCCGAATACGCAGTTACCCGCGCTGTAAAAAACCTGACAGATGCCGGTATGGTAGAGTCGTTACAGTCGGACAATATGGACTATGTTCGCCTAACCCGCGAAGGTAAGCAAAAACTAATGTCGCTAAAACTAGACGACGACACTGTTATGGTGCCCACAACTTGGGACGGACAATGGCGTGTGGTGTTACTGGACTTGCCTGAGGCCCGTAAAAACGAGCGTGAAAGTTTGCGCTACCTACTTAAAAAAGCTGGTTTTGTTTGTCTAAAAAACAGTGCATGGGTGTCGCCATACCCACTGGAACATTTGTTTATGAATATTAAAAAGGACTTGGGTCTAACCACAGAACTAATGGTTTTAGTTACAGACACTATAGATGAAGACACTCGCAAATATTTGTTCGAAGTTTTTATGAAATAGAGTTAACAATTTCAACGACCGTCGAAAACGTTAACTATTAACTCAAGATTGAAGAAATGATACTATATCTATATGAGTATTGTTTTTGATATATTAGAAAATTTAATGAAATTAGAGTTTCGATATAAAGGTGCTAGATTACCCTGGATAGATACCCCACGGTTTAATAAATATTCCCCAAATTCAGTAAAAGTATCTTTTTCGCGTCTTCATAAAAAAGGTTTTATATCGAGATCAGATGGAAATTGGATAATTACAACTCTCGGAGAAAACTATTTAAAAAAACATAAAGATTCTCTGAAAATTTTTGATTACAAAATAGACAAAAAACAACCTAAAAACCTGATCGTGATGTTCGATATACCAGAAAATCAAAAGAAGGAACGTGCATGGTTTAGAGAACATTTACAGAAATTAGGATATACAATGATACAAAAAAGCGTTTGGGTAGGCCCATCTCCATTACCTAGAGAATTTACAGCGTATGTAAAGAAGATAGGTTTAAAAGAAAGTATTAAAACTTTTAAACTTTCTAAAGCATATACGAAATAGTTAACAATAAAAACGACCGTTAAAAGTGTTAACTTCATACACAATAAAAAAAAGTGCTGAAAATAAATTCAGCACTTCCGTTCCGTTTAGCCAATCGCATATCATCGAATTATGGCGCCTTTTTACAGGCAGCAGAACATTATTTAAATTAGGTCAAATCCGCCGGAGACTACGATTAATCGTAGTAGATTATAAAGAACGGTATTTCAGATTCAGCTAGACAATCCCCCATTGGCAGATTGTTTCAATGCCTCCCGGTTTGCTACACAGTTATAACCCGTCTCTCTAGATCCGTTTTAGGGAGTCGAACCCCTGTTTGTACCTTTTGCAAGGTCATTTGACCAACTCGTTGTTTACCTAATTTGGATTTATTCTATTCAATTAGCATATAAAGTCAAGAAGAAATAAAAAAACCACCTAAATCAATAGGTGGAATTTGTTTCTGTGGCTCAAAAAACAGGTAGACAGAAACTTCTATCCTGAAAATAAACTTTTGCTGCGGCTGTTACCAGCCCTCCTGCTTTATCAAAGAATTAAATTCAGCAGGTATTTAATATATTACACAAATGCTAAAAATAAGCAAATAAAAAAAGGGCTCAGTTGCGGGTACAACCTCCCCCCTTTTTGTCATCAATTATTATAAAAAAGTGGGACAAGTACTTACTTAGTATAGCACTATTTATTTCATTGTCCAGACATGCACCCGTGCCGGGCGGATAATTTTGTCGCCCATAGTGTACCCTGACTGAACTATGTTAGCTATGGTGTGGTCTTTACTACTGTCATCTGTAGGAATGTTTTCAATGGCTTCGTGTAGGTTTGGGTTGAAGGTTTCGCCTATTTTGCCTACTTTTTCTACGCCGTAGTCAGACAATGCCTTCAGTAGTTGTTGCTGGATGTATTCTATGCCCATGCGCCAGTTTGCATCCACTGCTTCCCATGCAACCTTGTTGCCCATGGCCATGTCGAAACTGTCCAATGCTGGTAACATGTCTTCTACTAACCCTGTGGTTATGTATGCACGTAGATCTTTACGTTTTTGTTCTTCGTCTTTCTGAAGGTTTATATAGTCGGCTTTACTACGTTGCCAGCCTGTTAAATATTCGTCGCGTTCAGTACGAAGTTTTTTAATTTCAGCACGAAGTTTTTTAGCTACGTCTTTGGCTGGTAGTGGAACACCGTCTTCGTCAGATTCAACAAATGTAAGGTCGTCCGCCATGTCGTCTTCTTCTGAATATTGTTCAGTTGGTTCGTCTGAACCTGGTTTAGCAGAAACTGGTTCGGTGGCAAATTCCGCCACTTCTTTTAGTTCTTCTATTTCGTCTTGAATTATTTCTTCTTCAGTATTCATATGCCGGCATTATAGCAAATTTTACCCATTTTTCAATGAAATTAAAAACCCACTTTGCTTGCACAAAGAGGGTTTTATTTTAGTCGTCATAACGAACAGGTCTGTGATCAAACATGCCACCACGGAGCGGTATGTGCCAAGGGTCGTACTCTACATCTGTTGGACTATGGTCAAACATTGTACCGGGTAGACCTCTATGCAAGAGTTCGTTTACACTTGAGTTAAAAATTGTAAAGAATTCCATTCTACTGATAACAACGTGAATCATAGAATCAAGATATCTGTAAACGTAATCTTTAATAATAGTCGGTCTAAGTTTAAACATCGTCCTGAAGTCCAAAAAGAAGTTTTCGTTCTGGTTGTTAGGTATGTAAAAACTTTCAACCATTAGCATAAAATCTTCTGACTCTATATTCTGTTCGGTAAAATATTGTTCATTATACCGAATAAATCTTTGCAAATCATTCAGAAAAGTATCAAATGTTTTAATGTTTTTCTTTTTGAAGACTATAGAATAAGAATACTTTATTGCATTGTGCGTTAGTTCTTTGTTATAGATCATTGCTAGTAGGTACGTTTTAGTCCTCTTTTGTCAGTATATACTGACTATATAAAAAATCAATATAAAAACCCCACGAATGTGGAGTTTTTATATATGTCGTAACGATTAACGTTTTGACCAAGTTGGAGCTTTACGAGCCTTCTTAAGACCGAATTTACGGCGTTCCTTGGCACGTGGGTCACGTTTTAGTAGACCTGCCTTTTTCAATGGAACACGTAGTTCTTCAGTTTCTTTAACCAAAGCACGAGTTATAGCGTGGCGTACAGCTTCAGCTTGAGAATGTATTCCACCGCCTTTTACTGTTACTGTCATGTCGTATAGGTTTTCTACAGCACCGGCTGTGAATGAAGACATTGCAACTGATGCTAAGTCTGGAGTCATAAAGTAAACCTTTATGTCTTTGCCGTTAACTGTACATGTGCCTTTACCCTTGGGTGTCATGTGTACGATAGCGGTAGATGTTTTACGTCGTCCGATAGCGCGTATGTATGTTTGTGTTTTTGTAGCCATAATATTATTCAGTCGTTGTAAGGTTTTGTATTATTCTCGACCGTAGTTTGTTTATCGGTAACATGCCGTATACAGCAAGCTTGATAGCTTCACCATAACCTTTTTTAGCAATAACCTTTTCTAAACTATCTGTTTTGAAACCACCTGGGTAACCAGA
>CAIQAW010000067.1 GCA_903869875.1 Candidatus Nomurabacteria bacterium
AAGGTAGTTTTTGTTTTGGAAAACTTAAGTTGCGGGGTATAATACGTACATTAATATAAATCATAATATATATGGCAAACAATAATTTACTTTCTATAGGACCGGTAAAAAAAGTTGAAGATTTTAGACAACAACATATTGTAACTTGGACAGTAAAACAAAAACAACTAGAAGGCCAAGCAAAGGGTGTGGACCCAGTTAAACTTTTCCAAGACTACCAAAAACAAGCACTACAAAATGCAATACAGCAAAGTTTACCCGACTACCTTCGTGTAGAAGTTCCAGGTGGGGCACAGTCGCCGTTTGCTGGACCGGTAGCGTATGTACAGTACTATGCATACAATGTAGGTCTATATGTTTTTACACACGTAATGTTGTTTTATGGTATTATCGTGTTTGTAATATTGTATTTACTAAAAGCCCTTTTTGGTAAAAAAAGTGAAAAGTAATATACATATAGATAAAACCAATGCTAGAAAACAAACTTTATAAAAGGCTAATACTGGGGGCATTTTTACTGCTGGTGGCAGTGGTTTTGCCATGGTGGGTTTTGTTTGTTCTGTTTGTTGGATTTGGTTTTTTTGCGCGTTACATACCGTACGAATATATAGCGGTTGGTATATTTGCAGACTATATATATGCTATACCCGTGCAATATTTCTACGGCGTGCAACATGTATATGCACTAGGGGCTGTGCTGGTGGTCGGTGTTTTTATGCTTAGAAAAGTATTTACCAGAACATAAAAATATATATGAAATTCTGGAAACCAAAAAAACAATACTACCATGAAATAGCCCCCGACGAGATACTGCTGGATGCGCGTAATTTGCCACAGTTCAACACACAACAAATGGAAGGCCGTATAGAACAACCTATACCACACCGTGCACTAAATATTATTTTTATAGTTGCATTTGTTTTTGGTGTTGGTGGTATTTTTAGGTTAGGGTATTTGCAGATTTCTAAAGGCGACTATTTTGCAACAAGAAGTGAGAAAAATTCGTTCGAATCAGTACCTATATTTGCCGACCGTGGTTTGATAACAGACAGAAACGGTGTAAACCTAGCATGGAATGAAAAACTAAAAGAAGGCGAGGCTTTTTCAAAACGCATATATACAAACGAAGGTGGCTATGCCCACATGTTGGGTTACGTTGGTTACCCTAAGAAAGATGCGTCCGGTAATTACTGGCAAACACAGTTTACTGGTAAAAGTGGTGTCGAGTCGTATTATGCAACACAACTAGAGGGCACACACGGTGCAAAGTATTTTGAAACAGATGCAACTGGCAAAGTGTTGTCTGAAAACATTACCGAAGAACCAGTGCACGGCACAGATGTGGTGTTGTCTATAGATGCCCGTGTGCAAACTGCGCTGTACCACGGCATAGAAAAACTGGCTACAGATGCAGGGTATACCGGTGGTGCTGGTGTAATAATGAACATACATACAGGTGAAGTTGTGGCTATAACTAGTTACCCTGAATATAGTTCGAACGTTATGTCGTTGGCTACAGACAACGAAAAAATATCGCACTATTTTACTGACAAAAGAAAAGTTTTTATTAACCGTGCTATAGCAGGGCGGTACACACCTGGGTCTATAGTTAAACCATATTTAGCACTAGCTGCATTAAACGAAAATATTATAAACCCGTTGAAACAAATTTTAAGTACCGGACAGATTACAATACCAAACCCTTTTGATTCTACTAAAAACACAGTTTTCAAAGACAACGCTGCACATGGTTTAGTAGACATGCGCAAAGCAATCGCGGTTTCGTCTAACGTATATTTCTATGAAATAGGTGGTGGCTATAAAGACCAAAAGGGTCTAGGTATAGACCGTATAAACCAATATGCCAAGGACTTTGGTATTGGTTTAAAAACAGGTATAGATATGGACGGCGAACTAGCTGGTGTAGTGCCTTCTGTAGAATGGAAGGCAAAAAATTTTCCCAAAGACCCATGGCGTATAGGCGACACATACCACACGTCTATCGGGCAATATGGTTTTGCTGTAACACCAGTGCAGATGGCGCGTGCAATGGCTGGTATAGCTAGTCGTGGCACATTAGTTACACCACATATACGACTAAACGAAACCGACCCAGAACTAACAAAGACTGAAAAACTACCATTTACAGATGCGCAGTACCAAGTAGTACACGAAGCATTGCGCATGGTTATAACCGACGGTACCAGTGAGTCGTTGAACTTGCCTTACCTACATGTTGCCGGCAAGTCTGGTACTGCACAGACAGATATATCTAAACGCCGGGTTAACTCGTGGATAACAGGGTTTTTCCCATATGAAAAACCCGACTACTCTTTTGTTATACTTATGGACGACGGTTCAGGTACGGCATATATACCTGCGTCACGTGCTATGCGTATGACTATAGAGGAACTATATACTACAGCCCCAGATTTTATTATGCAAAAAGGCTTGCCAGTTAAAGCAAATTAACAAACTTGTTGCCATAAAATATACAAAGTGGTATTATTAATTATTATGGATAAAAATGTTATATCACAAGAACGTAAAACAGAACTTGAAAAAGAACTACACGAATTACAAAACGTTAAAAGAAAAGAAATAATAACTGCACTCGAATACGCCAAATCCCTAGGCGACCTTTCTGAAAACGCAGAATACCACGAAGCCCGTGAAGCCCAAGGTAAACTAGAAGACCGCATACGTGAAATAGAACACATACTAAAAACCAGTACCGTTTTTGCTGGAACCACAGCAACTAAACATGTTTCAGTAGGTAACACCGTAAAACTAATGAAGCTAGATACAAAAGAAGAAAAAACATTTACACTAGTTGGTCCACAGGATGCAGACATCAGTCTAGGTAAAATATCTATCACATCACCACTAGGTAGTGCAATATTAGACAAAGAAGCAAACCAAGAAGTTACCTTTAACACACCCAAAGGTATGATGCACTACACCATACTTTCATTCTCGTAGTATAACAATAGTAAAAAGCACACACGTTGTGCATTTTTATTTACTATATTTACATGGGCCGTGTTGTTTAAAATTTTACTTCAAGGTATAATACACACATGCCACCTGAAGAACTTCAACAACATATTGCACGTATCAAAGAACAAGAACGTGCAGAAGCAGAAAAAATGCACGACACCATGCTGTCGCGTCAACGTTTGGATGAAACTATAAATAAAAATAAAAACATAGAACAACGTTCATCTGACAAGAAAAAAATTGCAACAGTGGTTGCTATTACAGTGCTGTTAGTTTTGGGTTTTATTTATGCACAGAAAAACGGTTTTTGGTTAAACAAAGAACAGCGTGTAATGGATGCTAATACAGAACAAGCTTTGAAGCGCATGGACGAAGTTACCAAGTCTGTGCCACCACTAACACCAGCTGATGTAGCAGATGCAGAAAAATTTATGGCAGACATACGTGCAACAGAAACTGCAAACCAAAATAAGAAAAAATAAAACAGATTATATAATTTTTGATATACTATAAACATGAAAAACTTTAAACAACTTATACCTTCTATAATACTAGCTTCAATTGTTTTTGCTGGTGTTGCATTTGCTGCGTGGACTGCACCTAGTTGTGTACCTGGTGCAACAGGCTGTAATGCAGACGAACCTGTAAACACAGACAACGAAGACCAGATAAAAATAGGCGGGCTAACCTCGACATACTTGGGGTCTATGGGGTATATAATTTCAAGAGGTTCATTAGTAGTTGGTTCCAGTGTGTCTACAAACCCAATAGGTAGTTTGCGTATACTTAGTGGTAACTCTTGGTTTAACGATAAAGTTTATATAGGTAACGATGCATCTATAACAGACAATATGAACAATGCCCCTATAGAACCAACAGATACACTAACTTTAAAAAGTGGATCAACAACAAACCTGGGCCGTGGCAACTGGTGCAATATGACAAAGGCCCGTGTAACAGGCACATCTGCCGAATCTTGTCCGGCTGGGTATTTTATAATACAGATAAACCCGACAGCTACAGGTATATACCCATATGTAACATGTTCTGCTACTAGCCCGTCTGTTAACCCACACAACATAGGTAGTTGTTAATAATACTAAATTTTATATATGAAAAACTTTAAACAATTAATACCAGCACTAGTAGTATGTATGTTTGTAATAGGTGGTGTGGTTTTAGCAAACACAACACAGGCACCGAACAGTTGTACACCACCTGGCTGTAATGTAGAAAACTTAGTTAACACCGGCAGTACTGGCCAGTTAAAAAACGGTTCCTTGAATGTAGGATATTTCGGTGCAACAGGCGACATAGAAGCCAGAGATGGTTTCTATGTAGGTACAAATCCAAGTGTTGAATTTAAAAGAAGAGGTTTACGTGTTTTACTTGGTCAAGCTTGGACTAAAGGAAAGGTTTATATTGGCCAAAATATTCCAGTATCTGCATCAGAAGCAACAACCCCACCAACACCTGCATATACTTTGACATTAAAACCAGGTTCAACTACAAACCTGGGCAAAGGCGACTTTTGTACATTAACAAACCAGGACCTAAACGGTGGCCAAGGTTGCCCACCGGGGTCTTTTGTGTCACAGATAAACCCAAACTGGGCTAATGGTAATGTTCCACAGGTAGCGTGTACATTTATAAACCCATCTGACAACCCAGCAAACCTGGGGTCTTGTCTTACAAACAACTTGATACTAAATGTAGGCATGGCACGCACATACGACGCAGCTGGTAGTGGCGTTGGTTACTGCCAATACACTGTAACTGTATACAATGCACCAAGTAATGTTTCTATTAGTATCAGTAAATGGGCAAACACCACATACCCACCTAACACAACAGCTGGTACCATTACAAATTATGAAACTAAAACAACAGGTTCTGGTACAACCAGTACAACTTTTGGCACTACAACTGCAGGTTCTGGCCAGTACGACTGTACAAACCTAAACGGTGGCGACATTATGTATAGGGCTAACCTAACAGTTACAGGTAGTGGGCAACAGATCAGTAGTGGCTGGACAAAGTAAAATAAAGTAATATTTAGCTTTTAAAGCCTTATAAAATAACACATTATAGCAATACACCTGTTATCCACAGGTGTATTGCTTGTTTTTTATAGAAATGGTATAATACCTGCAAAGGGGACACTAACGTTCTCTACAACTTAATACAATGTTACTACAAACAAAAAATGGACTCCTACAGTTCATCCTAACAATCTTGTTGGTCATGTTTGTAGGAAACATGGCATTAAAAGCGCAAGTTACAAACTTGCCGCAAAATAACACTATGGAAGTTGTGCCTTTTGGTTTAGGTACATCTGAAGTAAATAGAAGTTATGTTATTCCTAACACAAACACTATAATTTCAGATGGTTTGAACTTTATTTTATTTCGCGATGCCAAAACTGGCGACGAAAAGAAGGTGGCAACTACCGGCTTAACTTATGTAGATAGAATTGCGGGTACAAACGGCAAAGAACATTTGCTAGTTGCAAACTCAAAAGTTTATTTACTAAACGAAAATGGTAGTAGAAACTTACTATTTACATTTTTAACATCTTTCCCTAGGGAAGGTGTAAATGTAGGTATTACAAACTTAACCGATGACCACACAAAAGTGTGTATCTACGGTAACTTTGATTCTATTGTTGGAATTGAAGGCTGTCCAAAATTTGCTTTTATTTACAACATGGTAACAGGGTCTATTAGCCCTTTGTTTCCACCAGATCAGGAATGGTCTGTTGAACAAGTTGTGATATTTAAAGGTAAAATTTACGCCGCATTAGGCTCTACTATTGATGGCCGTATTGATAAGATCTTACGTGTGTACGATCCATCTACGAACCAGCTTTATTTCCCTAATGTGGGTACAGCTAGTATTTATGCAAGATTATTTACAGACGGTAACACATTGTTAATCTTGTCTGAAAACTTGAAGTATGGCCACAATGGACTTATATATAAGCTCAATGAAAATACAAATGTTTTCGACGAGAAATATATAGGTGTTATAAATGCCACATTTTTCAAAGGAAAGTGCTACCTCAATACAGCTGAGTTTATAAAAAAGCCAGGTGCAAATGAGGAAATTAACGCAAATTATTTTGTCGAATACAATCCTGTAAACGACGAATTAACTGCGGTTAATGTCAGTACAAATAACTTTGACTGCAACAACATGCTACCCACCAAAGACTACCTAGTATCTGCGGGAAGGTACGGTTTAAGACTGCAATCTAAAGCCAACGGGATTAACGGATATTCAAATGCTTCGGCATTAAATATTCCTAACCCTATGCCTTGCAAATATTCTCTTTTAGTACCGACCGATTATATCGGAAGTGTACTTACAATAACTGGGCTTAACGGTTCAGTGTTGTTTAAAGGGGAGTTGCAAGATGCATCTACGGAGTTGAATCTCCCAATTGGTTTTTACATCATGGAAATCCGAAACGAAAAAATCTATTATATTAGAAAAATAATCGTTCGGTAAACAATTAACGACCCTTCAGTTTTACTGAAGGGCGTTTTTTATTTGTTAAAATTTTTACTACGGGGTATAATGTACACATGAAAAACTTTAAACAAGTTATTGCGCCGTTGGTGCTGGCTATCTGTGTAGCCGGTACTGCTATGTTGGTTAGTGCCGCATGGAGCGACCCAACATGTGGTCCAACTGGTTGTAACCCATCTGCTATAGTAAACCGTGGCGACGACAACCAAGTTAAAACAAGTCAGTTTGGTAGCATCGGCTATGCTTTAAATAGTACAAACTATAAAGGCTACCTAATATCTAGAACCAATGTAGAATCTGGAGGTTCTGTAAATGTAGGCACATATGCAAACACTGGCGACTTTCGTGTAGTATCTGGGTATTCATGGTTCAAAGGCTTCCTAGATATAGGCGAACCAACACTAACAGCCACAAACTACCCAGACATAAGATACAACCTACAGCTAACTGGTAATACAAACATAGGCATGGGCGACTACTGTACTATACGTGCAGCCCAAACATTAAACCCTGCCAGCCGCGTTTGTCCAAACAGTGGCGAATTTGGTCCGTCACTTATGACGTACTACAGACAGGACGCAACAGGTACCGATGTTCAGATACACTGTGGCAAACTAAACCCAACAACAAACAGTACCGCACAAAACTTGGGTTACTGTTACAAAACAGATGGACCAAACAACGTAACCATAACAGACCATACAACACCCATTAACGGTCCTGGTAGTTCATTGTACTGTACTAAAAAACACGAACCTTCTGTGGCATGGACAGGCGGTATAGGTACAATAAAAATAGAATGGACAGTTGTAAGTAGTTTTAATACCAGTACAACATCGTCACTAGGTACATACTATATTTCAGACCCTCTAAACGTACAAGGTTATAAAAACAACATAAATTCTGTACCTAAATATACAGTTACAGCCAGAATTACAGACAGTCAAAACTTGACTGCATATGCAACTATAGTATACGCACCAGAATATAATGCAGACTGCCCTAACTAAATATTAAAACCCCTGTTGCAGGGGTTTTATATTGGCATAATAGCGTTTTTAGCCTATAATGCATGTTATGGTCCCGTTAGAAGCCGCGGTCGCAGTAACGGAGATTTATTATAAAAAATATACACAAATATAACTTACAAAAATAATCAAGCAAATAGCGATCTATTGACCGCGACCTGCTTCTAACGGGATGGCTACTTATGAAGAACTTCGCGCTGTGCGCATGCAGAAAATGCAATTACTAGTCGACGCTGGCATGGCCCCATATGCGGGTGATGTAGAGCACGACTACAGATTAGCAGAACTTACAAAACAGTTTGAAACACTACAAACAAAAGGCGGGGAAATATCTCTGGCTGGACGTATAATGTCTATTCGTGGACAGGGTGCAATACTGTTTGTAACACTTTTTGACGGTACAGAAAAATTCCAAGTTGTTTTTAAGAAAGACGACATAGATGAAAAACTTTTTGCTTTATTTACAGATGCGGCAGATATAGGCGACTTTATTCAAGTTACAGGTAACTTATTTGTTACGAAGGCAGGGCAGAATTCGTTGTTAGTTACTAGTTGGAAAATACTTACAAAAAGTTTGTCGGCGCTACCAGACAAATGGAATGGTATACAAGATGTGGAAGAAACTCAACGTAAACGCTACCTAGACATACTAATGGACGAAGAAACCAGAAACCGTTTCGTTATTCGTTCTAAAATTGTTACATACATCAGAAACTTTTTTAATACAAAAGACTTTTTAGAAATAGAAACACCTGTATTGCAAAACCAGGCTGGTGGGGCAATGGCACGTACATTTAACACACACCACAACGACTACGACATGCCTATGGTGCTACGTATTGCATTGGAATTAGAACATAAAATGCTAATGGTAGGTGGCTACCCACGCGTATATGAAATAGGTAAAAACTTCCGTAACGAAGGTACAGACCCAACACATATGCAGGAATTTAGCATGATAGAGTGGTACGCTGCATACGAGTCTTTGGAAACAAACATGTTATGGACCGAACAAATGCTTCGCGGTATAGCAACTGATGTTGTTGGTAAAAATGTATTTACAGTTTACGACAAAGAAGGCAGTGGTATAGAGGTAGATTTTAATAAAGAATGGCCACGTGTACGTTTTGCAGATTTGTTAAAACAATATGCAGACTTTGACATGAACGCTACGTTGGATGATGTACGTGCCAAGGCTATAGAACTGGGTATGGACGCAACTGAAGCCGAAAAGACTGGACGTGGTAACTTGTTAGACCATATTTATAAAAAAACTGCTCGTGGTAAACTTGTGCACCCTACATTTGTACTAGACTACCCGGCCGACTTGAAACCACTAGCACAACAAAATGCCGACGGTACAGCCCGTGTAGCACAACTGATAATAGGTGGTGCGGAAATAACTAACCAATACGCCGAACTTGTAAACCCTATAGTGCAACGTAGTTTACTAGAAGCCCAAGCCAAGGCTAAGGACGCTGGCGATGAAGAGGCTATGCAAGTCGACGAACGTTTTCTAACTGCTATGGAATACGGCATGCCACCTATGACAGGTTTCGGTATGGGTATAGACAGACTGGTTGCTATAATGACAGACCAGAAAAACATACGTGATACTATTTTCTTCCCGATAATGCGACCAAAGAATTAGAAAAATAAA
>CAIQAW010000068.1 GCA_903869875.1 Candidatus Nomurabacteria bacterium
AAGGCTATCTATTATTTTTCTAAAACTTTAGGTTTTTGTTGGTTGAGGCGATGCTGAACTGAAACATCTAAGTAGGCGATGAAGGACGCGGACTAGCGGCGAAACGTTTCGGGGAGGTGCTAATTATAATCAACCTTTGATCCGGAAATATCCGAATGGGGAAACCTTGTAGAGTAACCCTCTGCAGCTATACAGCTTGACTGTATATCGCATACCCTGTGAAGCGAAAAACAATAACCGAAAAGCCGTATTTTGAAGGTACGGCTTTTTTTAATTGACAAAAATAATATTTAGATATAGTATAAAATTAAGGCATTGGAAAAGAGTATAAGTACGTGCCTCAAGCTATGATAATTCATTTATCGTAGTTTTTACAAAAGGCCATGATTCATTTATTGTGGCCTTTTTTTATTTGGAAAATTCTGAGAAATGGTATATAGTAAAGAAAAAAATATCATGAACACAATACCAAAAGGATTTTACTACAACTTCAAACATAACCCAGAACAAGATATATATAATTTTGCGTATTATATAACAGGCTACGAAGGTGGTTATACAGAAGACGCAGAAGTACCAATGGTGGTTTATTTCCGTTTATATAAAACTCCAAAGATTTGGGTTCGACCAGCAGCAATGGTTTTCGATGATGTTTCAGAAAGAGTAGAAAATATTAAGAAACAACCAACGAGATTTTTCAAAGTAAAAGATATAGAAACAATACAAAAACTGAAAGAAAAATTTGATGAAATGTATCCGGACTTATTACCGTAGTTTAAAGAAGGTGGTTAGTAATAACCTCCTTTTTTTATTTGTCTAAATAGGGTATTGTATACAAGTAATGTCAAAGTCCGTATTCAAGGTCGGCCTTCAATCGACACCGGCCGACATGATTTTTGAGAAAATCAAGCCTTTTGAACCTTCTGGCGACCCCCGATAGCAAAGTTTAAGATCAAACTTGCTACGGGGCGGGATGTGGTAGTATACTTCTTCAGTGACACCAAAACCTATATTTAATCTAAAGAGTTCCTTTGCTCCGGCTGGAGATCAGCCAGATGCTATTTCTGCATTGGTTAGTGGGTTAAATAAAGGTATGCAAAAGCAAACACTGTTAGGTGCTACAGGCACAGGCAAGACTTTTACCATGGCAAATGTAATACAGCAAATAAACAAACCTACACTTATAATTGCCCATAACAAAACCCTGGCTGCACAACTAGCACAAGAATTCCGTCAGTTTTTCCCTGATGCAGCTGTGCATTATTTCGTGTCTTATTACGACTACTACCAACCCGAAGCCTACATGCCAGTTACAGATACGTACATAGAAAAAGATGCACAAATAAACAAAGAAATAGACCGCCTGCGCCATGCATCCACCGCGGCACTGCTAACACGTAAAGACGTTATTATTGTTGCGTCCGTTTCGTGTATTTATGGTTTGGGTAGTCCTGTGCAATATGCAAAGGAATTAACACAAATACAAGTTGGTTCACTTATGACACGCACTGAACTTATGAAGAAGTTAGTTGGTGTACAATTTGAACGTACTAATGCCGACCTTATGCCCGCACATTTCCGTTCTATCGGTAACAGGGTAGACATAATGCCCGTGTCAGAAACTTTTGTTTATCAGATAGAATTTTCAGGTCAACAAGTTTCAAAGATTTTAAAAATTGATCCAGTTACATCACAACTTCTTGGTGAAGAAAAAGAAATAATACTTTTTCCAGCAAAACACTTTATGACAGAAAAAACTGAAGTCGACCGTGCTGTAAAAAATATTAAAAAAGAATTAGACGAACAGTTAAAGGTATTTGAAAAAGAGGGTAAGTTACTTGAAGCTGAACGTATTAAACGCCGTACCACATACGACCTGGCCATGATACGCGAAGTCGGTTACTGTTCTGGTATAGAAAACTATTCACGACACTTGTCTGGTAAAGCTGCTGGCGAACCACCAGAAACATTGCTTTCATATTTTAAAATGAATGGCGATTTTCTGACTATTATTGATGAATCACATGTTACATTACCACAATTGCAGGGTATGTATGCTGGCGACCAATCCAGAAAGAAAACATTAGTAGATTTCGGATTTCGTTTACCTTCAGCACGCGACAACCGCCCGCTAACATATGCAGAATTCCAAAAGTCTATTCAACAAGTTGTGTACACTAGTGCAACACCAGGAACATTGGAAAAAGAACAGAGTATGGAATCGGTAGAACAGCTCCGACGCCAGGGGGTCGGAGTCCCGACTGGAGCGTCGGGAATAGTACAACAAATTATCCGCCCAACTGGTTTGTTGGACCCAGTTATAATTATAAAACCAGTAACCGCGCAGGTTGAAGGTGACAGGTTACAGGTTATAGATAAAAAAGTAAGTTTGATAGCTAGTCCTACAACCCGTAACCTACAACCTACAACCTATCTTGGTCAAATACAAGATTTTATTACTGAAGCACAGGCAACTATTGCCAGTGGTTTTCGTGTTATTGCTACAACATTAACTAAAAAAATGGCCGAAGATTTATCGGCGTATTTAAAAGAAAAAAACATAAAAACCGAATATGTACACAGCGACATTAAAACTATCGAACGTATTCAAATACTGACTAAATTCCGCCAAGGTGCGTTCGACGTATTGGTAGGCGTTAACTTGCTACGTGAAGGTCTAGACCTGCCTGAAGTTGCATTGATAGGTATATTAGATGCCGACAAAGAAGGTTTTCTACGTTCAGAAACTTCGTTAATACAAACCATAGGTCGTGCTGCACGTAACTCGGAAGGTCGGGTAATATTGTATGCCGACCATATAACTGGTTCTATGGAACGCGCTATAGGCGAAACTAACCGCCGTCGTGATGTTCAAATTGCATACAACAAAAAACACAGCATAACCCCAAAAACAATATTAAAGAAAATTCATGACATTACTCAGGAAATGGAATCTGCACATGCCAAGGCTGTAAATGCTGAACTTGATTTAGATATTTCACTGTTTGAAAAACTAGTTAAAGATTCGAAGAAGCCTAAAAAGGTTGCCGGTGTTGTAACCGAAACTGAAATTGTTCGTAATGCATTAATCAGCGACGAAGACAGAAAGTCTAAAGTTTACGACAAAATAATAAAAATAAAAGAGCGTGAAATGACCCGTGCTGTGAAGGAACTCGACTTCGAAACAGCTGCTATACTACGTGACGAAATAGGGGTACTCTTAGAAAGAATGTCCGCCCGGACTTCGGACGGGGAAAAATAAAAAAAAGCCATTCAATGTTGAATGGCTTTCGTAGAGGTTAACGGGTTCGAACCGGTGACCTTCTCGTTGCAAACGAGACGCTCTAGCCAGCTGAGCTAAACCCCTGAATTTTATTTACCTTACACTGATATGTGTGGTTTGTCAAACGGTGTTTTAATGCTATACCCCCACACCTATATTTATATCTTTGCTAAAATATAGGTGTCGGGGTATACTGTGTCCAATCTAATACAGACACCCTTGTGCTATCTCTGCCTACGGGTGATGTTACTGTATTTGTCCCTCTACTAGTGTAGGAGAGGGTGCCTTCTGAAAGAAGGCGGGTGAGGTACAAAATAGTGATCTAAATAAAAAAAATATGCCAAAAATAAACAAAACAAAACAACTAGACAGTATTGTAGTTCGCGGTGCCAGAACACATAACCTGAAAAATATCGACGTAGAAATGCCACGTAACCAAATTGTGGTTATTACTGGTATGTCAGGGTCAGGCAAATCTTCACTAGCATTTGATACTATTTTCGCCGAAGGCCAACGCCGTTATGTTGAAAGTTTGTCTGCATATGCCCGCCAATTCTTAAACCAAATGCCAAAACCAGATGTAGACGAAATTACTGGTTTGTCGCCAGCTATATCTATAGACCAAAAAAGTCGTTCAAACAACCCACGTTCGACAGTGGCTACAATAACTGAAATCTACGACTACTTGCGTGTGCTTTACGCACGTGTTGGCCAACCACATTGTCCAGTTTGTAACGAACCTATCAAGAAACTTTCTAACGAAGAAATCATTGCTTTTATATTAGAAAAAATTGCCGATGCTAAAAAATTAAAAACAGGCAAGAAAAAAGTAATGGGTGTCGAATGGGACGAAACAAATATTGCTATATACGCACCTGTACTACGTGGCCGTAAGGGCGAACATTACCAAATGCTGTACGACCTATTAGGTAAAGGTTTCAGTACAGTGTTAGTTAATGGTGAATCTAAAAACTTACGCGAAAAAATAATACTTGATAAAAACAAAAAACACGACATAGATGTAACTGTCGACAGTTTTGCCGTGCATGAATTTACAGATGACAAGGAAGGTAGTCGAACACGTCTGGCAGAAGCCGTAGAGCGCGCATTGTTAGAATCAGACGGTTTGGTAAAAGTTATATTAGGTGAAGAAGAATTTATAATGTCTGCCAAGTTTGCTTGTAAGAACGACGGTTTTTCTTTCCCGGAAGTGGAACCACGTTTGTTTTCATTCAATTCACCATATGGTGCATGTCCAGCGTGTAACGGTATAGGCACGAAGTTTTTTGGTGGTACCGAACCTTGCGAAACTTGTAATGGCGCCCGCCTACGTACAGAAGCGTTACATGTGTTTGTACGTTCAGGTAAACTTAAGGTAAATATAGTTGAAGTTTCTAAAATGACTATTGCCGAGGCCATGGAGTTTTTCATGGACTTAACTTTGTCGCCCCAAGAAAAAGATATTTCTGTACCAGTGGTGAAGGAAGTTATTGCCCGACTTGGTTTTATGTTAGACGTGGGTCTAGACTATTTACAGCTTGGCCGTACAGCGAACACGCTTTCAGGTGGTGAAGCTCAACGTATACGTTTAGCGTCACAATTAGGTTCACGTTTAGTTGGTGCATTGTATGTTTTGGACGAACCAACTATTGGTTTGCACCAACGCGACAACGACAGACTTATTAAAACGCTTTTGCATTTACGCGACCTGGGTAATACCATATTAGTTGTCGAACACGATGAAGACACAATATACGCTTCAGACTACATTGTAGAAATTGGCCCAAAGGCCGGTGTACACGGTGGACAGGTTATAGTAAGTGGCTTCCTAGACGACCTGTTAGCTGCAAAGAAAAATACAAACAATTCACGCACACTGGCATACCTACGCCATGAATTAATGATACCTGTGCCAGAAGAACGCCGTACGAAGGATAAGGGTAGTATAAAAATAACAAACGGAAATGTTTTTAATATTAAAAATATGAACGTCGAAGTTCCACTTGGTCGCATGGTATGTATTACGGGTGTTTCTGGTAGTGGTAAAAGTTCGTTCATGTACGAAATACTACATAAAAACTTGCAGGGTAGACTAGACCGCAAATTTAGAACTGCCAAGGTGTACAACTGTGCAAACTTTACTGGAACAGAATATGTTTCTCGGGCAGTTCTTATAGACCAGTCTGCTATTGGCCGAACACCACGTTCAAACATTGCTACATATACCGGGGCATTTACACATATACGTGATTTGTTTGCTACGACAGAAGACGCACGCTTCCGTGGTTGGAAAGCAAATAGATTTTCTTTTAACGTAAAAGGTGGCCGTTGTGAAGCTTGTGAAGGTAATGGTGAAATCGCCGTTGAAATGCATTTCCTACCAACAGTGTATGTAACTTGCGACGTATGTGGTGGTAAACGTTTCGACAAAGAAACTTTAACCGTAAAATGGGCAGGTAAAACAGCTGTTGATTCTAAACAACAAAAACTAAACATATACGAAGTATTACAACTTACTGTTGAGGAAGGTATTGTTTTCTTTGCAGACATACCCGCAATATATGACAGATTAAAAACACTTATGGACGTAGGTTTGGGTTATGTAAAATTGGGTCAAAGTGCAACAACTCTGTCAGGTGGTGAAGCTCAACGTGTAAAAGTGTCTTCAGAACTTTACCGCCCGCATGTAGAAAAAACTATTTACCTGTTGGACGAACCAACTGTTGGTTTACACTACGACGACGTGGCTAAACTGTTAGAAGTTTTGCAACTACTTGTAACAAAAGGTAATTCTGTTGTACTTATCGAACACAACTTGGACATTATAAAATGTGCCGACTATGTTATAGACATTGGCCCCGAAGGTGGTACTGGCGGTGGGCAAATTGTGGCTAAGGGCACACCCGAAGAAGTGGCTAATAATGCAAAGTCTTATACAGGTAAATACTTGAAGAAAAGTTTACGACAAAAAATAAAGCAATAAAATGACTAGTCAAGAATACAAAAAACTAAAACTACCAGATAACCCAGGGGTGTATTTCTTCTTGAAAGGGAAGGTTATTTTGTATATTGGCAAAGCTACTTCACTACGGTCGCGGGTACAAAGTTACTTCTCGACCGACCCAGTCGGAAAACGAGTTTCCAACGGGGCAGGCCTTATAAACACTCGTGGCCCACATATTGTGAAAATGGTGCAAGATACTGACAATATTAAATGGCAGGAAACAGACAGTGTGTTAGAGGCATTGATACTAGAAGCTGACTTAATAAAGACACACCAACCCAAATACAACACCAAAGAAAAAGATGGTAAAAGTTTTCTATGTGTAGTTATAACTGCAGAAGTAATGCCCCAGGTGTTAATGGTACGTAAAAAAGATATAGATACTAAAAACAAAACCGCAAAGGTAAGTCGTGCTAAAAAAACTGTACAGTATACCGACATGTACGGGCCTTTTACTAATGGCAGTCAACTAAAAGAAGCCATGAAAATAGTGCGCCGTATTTTTCCATACCGCGACGACGCGTCTAGTAAACGTGACAACTATGAGTTTTATAAACAACTTGGTTTAACACCAGAAGTGCCTACGGAAAAAAATTCCTCTCTTCAACCGCTCCCTTCTTTCCAGCGAGAAGGTCGCTTGTCCTCGAAAATTTTCGCCCAAAGCGGCGACCAAGCAAAATTTTCTGCGGCGGTCTCAGATAGGAACATTTTTCCTCCGGCGATTGATGAAGCGGAGGCTAAAAGTCCCTTGAGAAATGGTCTGGCCGAGCCAAGACAGCGTTCATTCCAAGGCGAGGAGACCCGAGGACCTTTCGAAAGGGAGCTTTTAGCGAAGCGACTTGAGTATAAAAAAAATATAACTAATCTAAAACTTTTCTTCCAAGGTAAAAAGAAAAAGATTATTACAAATCTTAAAAAAGAAATGTTGTCTTATGCAAAGGTAAAAGAATTTGAAAAGGCTAACGACATTAAAAAAAGAATTTTTGCCCTAACGCATATTAATGACATTGCCCTGATAAAGAATGACACTACGCCTGTGTACGCTCCACAGGAAAAGTCTTCTCAAAAGGTCCTCGGATCTCCTCACGTGAATTTTTCACCTTCGGCAAAACTCGTTCGGCCAGACCGTTTTGATAAGTCTTTTCCTGTTTCGCCTGCCGACCAAGCAAAATTTTCTGCGGCGGTCTCGGCTAGAAACATTTTTCCTTCAGATAGATTAATTAGAATCGAAGCTTATGATATAGCCCACCTGTCTGGTAAAGACATGGTAGGTGTAATGACAGTTATAAATGCAGTTGCGCCTGCATACCGCGAGGTACAGGAACAGTTTGAACTTAATAAAGACGAATACCGTAAATTTAAAATAAAGACAGTGCAAGGTGCCAACGACCCTGCCGCATTGGCAGAAGTTTTAACCAGACGTTTTGGTCACGCTACATGGGAACTGCCAAACATAATTGTGGTGGATGGTAATGAAGTTCAGAAAAATGTTGCTGAAAAAATAATCAAAGAAAAAGGTTTTAACATACCAGTTGTTGCATTGGTTAAAGACGACAAACATAAGGCGCGTGGTTTAATAGGTCCGAAGGATATTGTAACTGCACATAAACAGGCTATAACACTGGTAAACAACGAAGCCCACCGTTTTGCAATTGCATACCACAAACTAAAACGTGGTAAAAGTTTCTTAAAATAGGTATATAAAATACCTGTCCCGTTAGAGATAACAGATGTTTTTTGTCTGTGTGTGGTAATAAAGTATATAAATGGTATTATATAGTAATAATACATAAAAGTACGGAAGTGCTTTGTGTGATATAGATAATGGTCGGAATAATTATATATAATTAAAATCGAGAATTGGAATTGTTTTTTTAGTAAGCACTTCCTATCTCTAACGGGATGAATAACACAAAAAAGGTCGGTATACTTCGTGGTGGTAGTATAAATACAGAACAGTCGCTACACCTCGGTAAAAAACTTGCAACATTGTTGTCAGACAGTGTTACCGTTGTAGATTTATTAATAGACACTGACGGCCAGTTGTTTATGGGTGGTAAACCACTGATACCAGTTATGGTAGACCGTTTTGTAGACTGCATTGTTGACGTAACTTTTAATATACCTACAACATTAGTGGCAACATTCCGCGGACTTGGTATACCAACTATGGCACCGTCTGATGTAGAATGCGCTTTGTTTGCAAACAGGGCATTGATGCAAAAATATTTAACCCCGTATGAAGTTAACTTTCCATATGCGGTAACTACACACATACCACTGGGCCATAGTGTGCCTGCAGTAGTGTCTGCTATACATAAAACACTTCCACCACCATGGCGTGTATGGGACGGGGCAAACTGGCATAGTACAAAAACAAATGTTGAACTACATACAATGTTAGACAACGCACCACGGGACACTGATCTATATGTTCAAGAACGCCCATTAGGCCACCGTGTAGAAGTTTTAGTTTTAAGAAATTTCCGTAACCACGATTTATATATTTCTATTGCAGTTACAACAACTGGTAAATTAGTTCCATTGTCAGTGCACTACAAAGACCTAATACATAAAGAACTAAAAATACTAATGAATTTGTTTGCTCATACAGACAGTGTATTAGCTAGTTATATTGTTAAAGAAGGCAAGGCACCAATGTTGTCTTCACTTGACCGTGTACATCTTATAGACGACCACGCTGTGGTGTCTGCTATCCGCGAACAATCTGGCATAACAGATGAAGAAGTGAGGAGGTGGTATGTAAAATAAAAAATAAAATTTAGAACAGGACTCTTTAATTACATGACTCGCCCGCGGCTAAAATTTTTTCAGTCAAAAAATTTTGTTATTACATAAATAAATTCAGTTGCACTTTGTGGTCACAAATAATTTCTCGCCAGTCGCTCGAAATTTTCGCGACCCCGGCTCACGGTTTTGTGTACTCACAAAACATCGTTCCGCCTTCCACAAACTAAAAATCCCCAGCAGTGGGGATTTTCTTAACGTTTGTGGACCTTACAGGACTCGAACCTGCCACCCCATCATTGCAAATGATGTGCTCTACCAGATGAGCTAAAGGCCCGTATAAATTTCTACTTATATATTGACCTATGACTTTTCTGTGCTTAACGATGCGCTACAGATGAGTTAAAGGCCCGTATAACTTCATATATTTCTATAAAAAGTATTATAAACGATCTAAAAAATTTTGCAAGTACCTTGTGTATAATACCATTGCCAAACAACCATTTTGGTGGTATATCTGGGGTATGAAACGAATAATATTAATTGCAGGGTTTATGGGGCTTATGGCTACATTTGGGTTGGCTAGTGTTGCTAATGCATGCTACAGGTCTTGTGGGGCCCAATACCAGCAACCATACTACCAACAGTCTTATGGTTATAATAACGGCTATTATAACGACTATTATGGAAATATGGGCTACGGTTACGGTCAAAACTATGGATATAACGACTATGGTTCATATAACTCATATAACAGATATGGTTATGGTCAGCAAAATTATGGTTATAACAATGCATACATGCCGTACAACAATTATGGTTACGGTAATCAAAACAACTATGGTTATGGATACAACTCATATGGTTCATACGGTGGTGTAGGTATAGTAGGTACTATAGGGTTAATATTTGGTGGTGGTTCGTACTACGGATGGTAAGTTTTGAGGTGTAAGTTTTCCACCATTGGTCTAAAAATTCCGCAAATTGCGGAATTTTTAATATGGTATAATAGAAGTGTCGCAAGACCGGGTAGTAGAAGTTTACATGGCACTTTGTGCGATTCGACTTACATCGAATTAATGTAAACTTTCACTACCCGGAAGATATAACACGGTATAGAAAAAACATAATTTATACCGAAATTACAATGAATATAATAATAAAAGAAAGTAATTTTCAAGCAGCAGACAATATTCGTGACTATGTAATGAAGCGCTTCGAGGGTATAGAAAAGTTTATGACACACCCTGCAGAAGACAAAGTGTTATATG
>CAIQAW010000069.1 GCA_903869875.1 Candidatus Nomurabacteria bacterium
AAATATGCAACATTTGCTGAAACAGTTGGCCATTCATTAAAGGAAGTTATAACTCGTTCAATAAACACATCAGCAACAGTTATTATTGTGTTGCTTGCGTTATTCTTCTTTGGTCCATCTACAACCCGCGTGTTTGCACTTATGATGACAGCCGGTATGTTTTTCGGAACATATTCATCTATATTCCTAGCGTCACCACTACTGGTCTATGTAGAACAATGGCAAAAAGGCAAGAAATAAAACTAGTTTAAAAGTAAAACCCCACATTTGTGGGGTTTTACTTTGGGGGGTGGGAGCGGTATAATATTTATATGAAAACACCTGATCAAGATATAAAAACCATACTTACTCTAGACCAGATTGAACAGCAGAAGAAAGTTCTGGAACAGCAACAGGAAACATTGGAAGAACAACCTAACAAGGAAGTTATGGTGGAAAACTTGCAGAATGTTACACAGGACATAGATAGAAAGGCAAATATTATCGAGGATACTAATACTAAAATCGATGCTATTCGAAATGTTTTTGGATTAGAAGTATCTTCAGAAATACCCATGTCAGTGGAAATCGAGCAAAAAGAAATTAATAAACTTGACCATGAAAAATTATCTCTAGAAGATAAAATTACTGCAATTGAAAACACAGCCAAGGTTATGACCACTAATGAAGGAGAAAAATTTTCTGTTATTACTGATCCAGAAGTAATTGCAGAATACAAAAGACTTAAATCAGAACGCAGTAAAGAGTCAGGTGTAGATCAGAATAGCCAGAACGACCCAGATACTGAAAAGATCGACGAAGCAAAAAGACAAGAGCAGGAAGAGAACAAAAAAATGGAACAAAAATATATGAATGAAGCACTAGAGCAAGTGTCTTATAATTTAAAAAGAATATCCTCATGTTTTGACGACAGACAAGCTCAAAGATTTAATGCTATTTTTGATGACGAAGATTCTTTTGGTCCTATTGCTAATAAACTAACTGAAAATTTGGATACTGAAGAAGTAAAAAACACATTAGGAAGATTAGGTAACATTGTTGAAGATTTTGCAGGTTCTAGGGGTAGTTTTATGGATGATAGTGATAGTTTGTATACTTTAGGGAACGCTTTTAGACGATTAGCATCATCGATTTCTGAGATTTCTTCAAAAATTAAAGATGAAGAAGCAAGAAAAGAATTCTCAGGTCTTAGTGGTTCTGTAGCTGACAAGGTAGACTATGCGGCAAGTAGAATAATTAGAAAAGCTGAAGCGGTTGCAAATTTTTAAAATTAATATAATAAAATAAACATATGGAACCAACAATAAAATTTAGTGTTATAAAAAATAGGGAAGAATTTTTTACTGTGTTTCAAGGTTTATGTAATACAGCAGAAGCTGGTTTCAATAAATTTCACGAAGATTTTCCTACTCCGACAGAAATGGACAAGAATATGTATTGTAAAGGTGCGTCATATTTGATGAGTATTACCTTTGTTGTTATGGGTATGCGTGGTGACTGGCCGGCTTTTAAAAATGAAGAAATAAGTCCATTTTTTGTCGATATGGACGGTGTTCGATATGACCAGCAATATTTATATAAAATGAACGATTATTTTGCCAATAGATTCAATGAAGTGTTGGCGGTATTAGAAAAAATAGACCCAGAATCTCACAAAGCATATAAAACTGTTTGGGCAAATTACTAGGATTAAGACAGTTTTACTTTGGGGGGTGGGGGCGGTATAATAGGGGTATACAAATTAACACATAAAAACATGATACTTTACATTATTTTAGGCATTATTGCAGTCGTTATTATTTACTTTATCGCAAGTTACAATGGTTTTGTAGCGTTTGTTAACCGCGCAAAGGAAGCTTGGGCAGACATAGACGTACAACTAAAACGCCGTTACGACCTTATACCAAACCTAGTAAACACAGTTAAGGGTTACGCAACACACGAATCTAGTGCATTTGAAAACGTTACAAAGGCCCGTGCAGCAGCTATGGGCGCAGGTACACCAGCGCAAAAGGGTGAGGCAGAAAACATGCTGTCTGGCACATTAAAGTCTTTGTTTGCTATATCAGAAGCTTACCCAGAACTTAAAGCTAACGAAAACTTTATGTCACTACAACGCGAACTGTCAGACACAGAAGACAAAATACAAGCATCTCGCCGGTTCTATAACGGTAACGTTCGCGACCTAAACACAAAAATAGAAATGTTCCCAGGTAACATTATTGCTGGTATGTTCGGTTTCGCTAAAATGGAATTCTTCCAACTAGAAGCAGGTAGTGAAGAACGCAATGCAGTAGAAGTAAAATTCTAATAAAAAAAAGTACAAAACGAATTGTATAATTAAATAATAAAGAATTAAAATATGAACACTCAAACAAAACAACGACTACTGATAATACTAATACTTGCCGTTGTGGTAATTGTTAGTTTATATGTATGGAAGAATTCTAATAAAACAGTTAAAAGCCCAAGCTTTATCGAAGAACCAGTTTCGTCTGTTGTTGGCCCAGCTGTGTTAACTGGTGCTGGTGTAGATACTGCGAAAGATTTATCGGCTTTTTCTATTATGCCTGGCACTAAAGTGCATGGAATACTTTCGTACAGGGGTACTATATCTGGCGGGTATTTCTTTGAAGGTAATATTTTAATAAATATACTAGATGCAAATAAAAAAGTTTTAAAGAATTCTAATGCTGTAGCAAAAACAGAATGGATGACATCCGGCCCAGTAGACTTTGAAGGTAACATAGACTTTACCAACATAGCTAAAGGCCCAGCGTACATAGAAATACATAACGACAATGCATCTGGTTTACCAGAAAAAGATAAAAGTGTATTGATTCCAATAATAATATATTAGTTTACAGTGTACAGTTAACAGTTTACAGAGTAGTAATACAATGGAAAACACGAAGAAAATTAACTCATTCAAAGATCTAATAGTTTGGCAAAAAGGTATGTCGATTTTAAAATTGACTTATACTATTACAAACAAACTTCCACAAAGTGAAATGTTTGGTCTATCTTCGCAGTTACGTCGTTGCACTTTATCTATTCCTTCAAATATATCAGAAGGACAAGGTAGGGGAACTAGAAAAGATTTTGCTAACTTTCTTCATATAGCACTAGGTTCATTATCTGAATTAGAAACACAGATATTGTTTTTAGAATCAGAATATAAAAATATTTCGATTGGAAATATACTTACTGAAATAGAGGAAGAAAGAAAAATGTTATCTAGTATGATTAAAAAATTAAAACAGTAAGTTTTATTTTTGTACACTGTTCACTGTCAACTATAAACTGTAAACTGGCTCTATGGCAACTTTATACACACATCAAGACAGTAATACTCGCAAAACATGGTTACTTATGTCCGTGTTTTTGATCGTGGTTATTGCAATCGGTTTTGCTTTTGCCCGGGTGTATAACAACCCGAATATACTATATGTATTTGTGGCTTTTAGTATATTAATGAACATTACTGGTTACTGGTTTTCAGACAAAATTGCACTGTCTATTGCTGGCGCAAAACCGGCAACACGCGAAGAATATTTTGATTTGTATAACGTAGTTCAAAACCTTTCTATTACCGCTGGTCTACCTATGCCTAAGTTGTATGTAATACCAGACAATGCACCAAATGCATTTGCCACAGGCCGCGACAAGGACCACGCCGTGGTGGCAGTAACCACAGGTTTGTTGGCTATCATGAACAAAGTTGAACTAGAGGGTGTTATAGCCCACGAATTGTCACACATAGGTAACCGCGACATGTTGGTGTCTACAGTTGCAGTGGTATTAGTTGGTTTTATTTCTATTATTTCTGATATGTTTATACGTACCACCATGTGGGGTGGCCGTAGTAATGACGACAGGGAAGTTAGTCCGCTAATAATGGTAGTCGGTTTAGTTTTATCAATACTTGCACCCATCGCCGCAACCCTTTTACAACTTGCAATATCTCGTAAACGTGAATATTTAGCCGATGCGTCTGGTGCACTACTAACACGCTACCCACAGGGCCTGGCTAGTGCCTTAGCTAAACTACGCGACTACAGTGTACCTATGCAAAAACAGTCTACAGCTATAGCGCATTTGTATATTTCTAACCCGTTTGGTGAAGGTAGCAGTTTCGGTAAAAAGTTAGGTAATTTATTTTCTACACACCCACCGTTGGAATATAGAATAAATGTTCTAATGGAAAACAAGTAGTAAATTTGGAAATTTTTACATAAATTGGTAATATAGTGTCGAACTTGTTCTTTTTATTTTTCAGCAGTTACTATTATTAAAGGTACTGCGAAGGCCCACATACATTTTGTATGTCCGCCTGGGTGTATTGTTCTCGCTAGGCGGGAAGGGTGCCCCCGAAGGAGAGGTGGCTGAGTGGTTGAAGGCACTCGCTTGGAAAGCGAGCATATGTAAAAAGTATCACAGGTTCAAATCCTGTTCTCTCCGCAAAACAAAAATACCCAATTATTGGGTATTTTTGTTTTGCGGAGAGAGTACATGAACTGCTTCATGTACGTGACAGGTTTGAACGCCGGAAGATTAAATTTTTAGCAGAAAATTTTCTGAGGCGGTGCCCAGCCCGAACCGAGTGGTCTGACGAGGCGAGAGGCGAGGGAAAATCCTGTTCTCTCCGCAAAACAATATAAAAGCCCCGGTAATAAATACCGAGGTTTTACAAAAGTTGTGCACACTTTTGTTCTACTCTAGGGAATCAAACCCTAGGGGAAATTAATCCGTTGTGTGGTGGTTAACACGTCTCTGAAACATCCTTTTGCCTTTTAATTTCCTTAATTTTGCAATGATTATTTCAGGTAATCTGATTCTTCCATATCAATTTCACAAACCGTCCTTTTCAGAGGACATTCTCTACTTTCAATCAGACAGATTGTAGAGTCGAAATGTTTGGAACCTCCTTTCTTTGTATCGTTGCTTCGAACATTTACCTACGAAGCAATTATCACGAAAAGAGTTTCGTCCATTCACCGTCTGAGACATTTAATGAACTATGTGTATAGTATAGCATATGCACAGAAATTGTCAAGTATTTTGCAAAATACCTTATAAAATAAGGCTATTTTTGTTTCATTGCTTTCCTGTATATGTGTGTTACACTACAGATGTATTTTGGTATGTTTGCCTATGTGCGTAGCATTATCAAAATAGGTCAAATTTAGCACATAAGCAACAAACATATTATATGGCAGTTAAACTGTATGTGAGTTCTCTACCGTACTCTGTACGCGACGAGGCTCTAAAAGACTTCTTTGCCCCTGCGGGTGAAGTAGTTAGTGCGCAAGTCGTCATGGAACGCGAAACTAACCGCTCTCGCGGGTTCGGTTTCGTAGAAATGGCTGACGAAGCCCAAGCCAACAAAGCTATCGAAATGCTCGATGGTAAAGAAATGGACGGCCGCACAATTCATATTGCTATTGCACGCCCTAAAGAAGAAGGCGCGCCTCGTCGTTCAAACGGCGGCGGTGGTTACCAGGGTGGTAACGGTGGTAGTTATGGTGGCAATCGCGACGGAGGTTTCCGTGGCGGTCGTGGCCGAGAATAATAGAAATAATATTCTTAAAGAAAAATGTTCCGAAAGGAACATTTTTCTTTTTATGTATTTCGTGTATTATGCACATATGGAAACGTGGCTGAGCGGTTGAAGGCACCGGTTTCGAAAACCGACATACAGGCAACTGTATCATGAGTTCAAATCTCATCGTTTCCGCAATTTAAAAGGCCGTTACTGTTTAGTAACGGCCTTCGGTTTTTTGGTGTGATTTTTTTAATTTACATCACCGGCTGATTTTTGTGTAGTGTTGTAGCTCTTCCAATGCATTTCGCGCATTTCATTCAGAGCAATTGACATTTTCGACGCCTGTGCGCAAAAAATAAAAAAAGTTTCCGTTTGCTTTACATACTTGCCGGCAACATTTAATGTTAAACCAGTTTTTTGTAATGCCATTTGGAAAAATTTTACCTGTACTTTTGACGGGCCTTTTATCTTGCCCTGACTGTTTGGTCTGGGTATTTTAAACTTTGCTAATAGAGGGTCGAGGTGCTTCCTTACTAAAGGAAATACTTCGTCTTCATAGAATTCAGGAACCATACCGAGGTGTGGGTCTTGTTGTTCATTAGTGTTAGCGTTTACACCAAGCATGGCTGAGGTGTTTACATTGGCGGGTTGGGTCATTTGTAATTCTTTGTTCATAAAATACAAAAGGTTTTAAGAGTTTCGAAATTAAAAAACTTATCTCCCAATAGTACTACTTTATATAGATACGTCAACTAGTTTTCCACCGTTTCCATTTTAATGATATACTAGTCAAATATGATCCCGTTAGAGATTACAGATGTAGGAATGTCTTGATTTATATATAAAGTAACACAAGGTGAAATATAGATATAGTATAGATAACCTACGGAAGTGCTATGGGGTATTATTAAGTCGAATAAATTATAATTATAATCGAGAATAGTTAAGTGCTTTCTATGCTTTGTAGTAGCACTTCCTATCTCTAACGGGATGACAAACGAACCCTTCCAAAAGGCCTATAAAGCCCTAAATACAGCTCAGAAACAGGCTGTAGACGCCATAGACGGCCCAGTTATGGTTGTGGCAGGTCCAGGCACTGGCAAAACCCAGGTGCTGACTTTACGCATTGCTAACATACTAGAAAACACCGATACCGAGGCAAACGGTGTGCTATGTCTAACATTTACACGTTCAGGTGTGTCGGCTATGCAAGACCGTTTAGAATCATATATTGGCCAGTTGGCACGCAGTGTTACCATAACCACATTCCATAGTTTTGCTATTTCGCTGATAGAAAAAAACTACAGTTTGTTAGACTTCCACACAATGCCAACACTACTAGAAGACTCGCAAGCTGTGTTACTAGTAGACGAACTACTAGAAAATAATACATGGACATACCTACGCCCACGCACAGACCCAACAAAATATTTTAATGACTTAAAAAGTTTAATATCTGTATTAAAACGTGAAGGCATACAACCACAAAGTTTTTTAGATATTATTGAATCTGAAATTAAACAACTAGAAACAGACCCAGATAATGTGTCTACCCGTGGTGCTACAAAAGGGGAATTAAAAAAAGAAATAGAAAAGAAAATAGAAAGCCTAAACCGTACACGCGAAGTAGTATTGTTCTACGAACAATACGAAGAAATAAAACACGACCACAACCTAATAGACTACGACGACGTACTAACATACGCAGTCGACCTAGTGGAACAGTTTGAAAACGTTCGTGCAGATGTGCGCGAAAACTATTTGTATGTGTTAGTAGACGAACACCAAGATTCGTCTGGTATACAAAACAGGTTTTTGAAGGCAGTGTGGGCTGAAGTAGAACAGCCAAATATATTTGTAGTTGGCGACGACAGACAACTAATATACGGTTTCTCAGGTGCAAACATAGACTACTTTAACGAATTTAAAACTGCATTTGGTAAAGCACAAAAAATTGTACTTACAGAAAACTACCGTTCTACAGCACCGATACTAAACCTTGCAGACGACCTTCTAAAAAGTTCTATTACTACAGAGGCACTACACAGTAACAAAACTGGTACAGACAAAGTAAATCTATCTGAATACAAATACAACCGCGACGAAATAATAGGCGCCGGTTTGTATTTTAAAAAGTTAATTGAATCTGGAACAAAACCAAATGAATGTGCAATATTGCTACCTAAAAACCGCCACGTGCGCCAAGCTGTAACAACACTACGTTCTATGGGTGTACCTGTTGTGTCAGAACAAAGTGTGTCGTTGTTAAGTTTGCCACAAGCTCAATCGCTATTACGCGTGTTGGGTATACTGGTAGACCCATACAATGGTATTTTATTAAACGAAGCGTTGCTGGACACAACCAGTGGCGTGCCGGCTTTTGTTGCATATACTTTTATAAAAAATACTAAGAAGTCTGAAAACCTGACAATAGACGACATGGTAGAAAACAACAAAGCTAGCGGGCTATTTGCCGAATCTGATAGTGTTGCCATGTTTGGTGCAAAATTAAAAACTTGGGTAGACACAATGGCTGGCGAAAAAGTTTCGCATATAGTTAGTGTTGTCGGTAACGAACTACTTATAGACCAAGCAAAGAACCATGAAGAACTTTTAAGTTCTATAGAAGTTGTGCGTAGTTTTATACATGCGTCATTAGCCTGGGAAGAAAAAAATGTAACAGGAAGTTTAAAAGATTTCCTGACATATATACAGCGCCTAACAACATATGGTAACCACATAGAAGTTGCTGCACTGGGTAAAGACGAGGGTGTGCATGTAATGACACTGCACAAATCTAAAGGTTTAGAATACGACCATGTATGGATAGGTCACATGAACGAAGAAATACTAATGGGTTCTAAGCACACTGTATTTACCTTGCCTGAAAAAGTTAAACAAAGCATATCTGAACGCGACACCATAACTGCAAAGCGCGAACTTTATGTCGCTATTACTCGTGCTAAACAGTACTGCACTATTAGCTATGCCGAAATGCGCGACGACGGCGTGGAACTAAGTCAGGCAAACATAATTGCCGATTTGCCCCAAGAGCATTTTATATATACAAATGCGACAGAAAATGAACAAACAATATTAACAGAAAACGCACGTTTGTATGCCGTAAAACCACAGACGCAAGAAGAAGTAGAACTGTTAGAGCAAGTTAAAAATTTTGTACACGACAGGTTTGCCGAAACAAAAATATCTGTGTCTATGTTAAACAACTTTTTCGAATGTACTTGGAAATGGTATTTTAGAAACTTTTTGAAACTACCTGAAGTTAAAGGTGTTTCGTTGGCATTGGGTTCTGCTGTACACAACACCATAGAGTTTATTTTAAAAGAAAAATCTTTGCCCACTGACATAGAAATTAAAAAATTCATAATGCAGTCTTTGCAAAAAGAAGGTATTGTGTATGTAAAACCCGCCCGAACGACTGATGTCGTTCAGTCGGGCGGGGAAATAGCTAGACTGGGCAAAGACGCGCACAAGGCAGTAACAACTTGGGTAGAAGGCTACTACAGCACACTGTCTAAAGACCGCGAATCTGAACGTGCGCTTAGTTACCGCGACAAAATGTTTCCAAATTTGTCTATGTTCGGCAAGGTTGATCTTACAGAACGTACAGGTGCCGGTGTAGTTATAACAGACTTTAAAACAGGTAGTAGTAAAACATCTGGTGTAATAGAAAAATTAGATGACGAAGGCCGCCCGTCTTCATATATGCGTCAGTTGGCAATGTATGCATACCTGGTAGACAGAACAGAAGGTAACATGCCCGACCAACTAAGGTTGCTGTTTCTAGAAGAAGACGCAAAAAACAAAAACAAACTTTACAGCACACATGTTACTGGCGAACAAATAGATTTATTAATACGCGACATAACCGACTACCAAACTTGGCTAACAGACGGCACATGGGTAAACAGACCATGTAATGCAGTGTTATATGGTGGTGTTTGCGAATACTGCGCCCGCATGGAACGCATAATGGGTAAATAATATACAGATAAAAACACCATATTTTGTGGTGTTTTTATATTTGAAAAAATGAGTAAAATGTGGTAATATAAATTCGCCGTTGTAAACGAAGTTTTCATCGACATCGCTCGAAGTACCAAAATGCAAGCATTTTCCTACTTCTCGCTTGTCGCAGTAAGCGAACCTTGCACCGGCTTCGCATAAATAGAGTACCATTCGCTTGCCGTTGTAAGCATAGCTTGCACCGGCGGCGTTCGAAAAGAATATGTAAATAAATTTCCATATTTTTTCTCACTTGCCGTTGTAGCTCAGTTGGTAGAGCACGTCATTGGTTATCGTAAATAGCCCACGGATGGGGAAATCTGTCCGCGAATCCCGAATTACGGTTAAAGCCCAGCAATGGGTAAGACCGTGGCGGACCACATATTTTGTGGTCTAGCCCGAACGACTGACAAGGGGTGCTAAGTCGAAAGATATGCACAAGATACAGTCTAGTCCCTATATAATCTTGTAAAAGTGAAATTAGGGTGTAAACGAATGACGAGGTCCGCGGTTCAATCCCGCGCAACGGCTCAGAAAAATATAATAAGTAAGAGCAGTGTAAGTAATGCCACTTTAGCTCAGTTGGTAGAGCACATTTTTCTTGGTAAAAATGGGGTCCGCAGTTCGATTCTGCGAAGTGGCTCAAAAAATACCTATATTTTGTAAGGTTACAAATATCTATTGACATATATGCTTTTTAGGTATATAATACAATAAGATAACCAAAATAATTGTAATTTAACATTTATGGGTAGTTATTTCAAAACTTTAAATTATTACGCAGAGTCATGGACAAAGCAACAAACCCGGCTTCTGGCGCGCAATATGCCCGCCTTGGCCTAACTATTTCCAATGGTGTTATTGACGCCGTTGATGGGCATTTCACAACAGAAGAAATGCAACAAGTTTTAAAGAACGAAACATTTATTCGTGAAGCAACGAAAAAAATTGTTTCTGAGCTTTTGAACATTAAGATTGACCCATGGGCTGATCAGAAGACTAAGATTGAACGCTTCTATAAAAGTTGCTTTCAGTTATCTGTTGACTGGTCGAAAGTTTTATTACCAGAAAAATTTGAAGATGTTAACTTTTTGGAATACGTTTTAGAACGTATTACAGAAGACGACGTATTTAACTCTTATGCCAAGAAATTTGGTAAAGACAAAGTATGGAAATATTACGACAACATCCGCAAGTCAATCAAGGAACAACAGGTTGTTCCTACTGGTGATTACACTTTTTCACACCGTGGAGGTCTCGAACCCGATATCGAACATATGAATAAAAGTTATGACGACTTTTATCAGGACGGTAATAACTACATGGTTCCGAAAGAAGGCTTACTCGCCGCTTTCCGTTGTCGTTTTGAAACGGATAAAATGTGGGATGTAAAAGGTTTGACGCGTTTCCATGCACTGGATTCCGATGGCGATGCCATGAACATGCACCGCGATGGCAATGGTCAGTTCTGCGTGGGTTTCGACTATCGCGTCTTCCGCTTTGCAGACTTCGGTCCTCGTCAAGTATGGCGTTCTACCACTGTGTAACTTTTAACTTTTCCCCTTTACGAAATTTATTTTGTATCGGGGATTTTGTTTTGTATAATAAAAAAGGCTATTGAGCTGATCTTGAAAAAGATGACAGTTCGCCAAATTATAGAAACTGCCTGTATGTAATTAGGAATAAAATTAAGATTCCAAACAGAGCCAGCACGAGCTGTGCAACGCAGTGTATTTTGAAAAAGATACATGGTGATATAGAGGATCACATACAGAGACTGGATTCCGATGGCAATGCCATGAACATGAACCGCAATGACAATGGTCAGTTCAACGTGAGTAACGACAATCGCGACAACCGCAATGCAGACAACGGTCCTCGTCAGAAGTTTCTCATAAAATACCCATATGGAGTTCTATGCTCTATATGGGTATTTTTGTTTCGACTGATTTTTGCCAACCTGTGGCCATCATGGAAATGTCCTGTAAAATATGAGCCAATACTAGGTAAGTTTTTTCTTTTATTACACCAAGTTCATATTCTATACGAACAAGGTGTTTGAGTACCTCAATATCTCTTCTTACTTGTGCTAAATATGGAATTTTATCTTGCTTTGACCTGAGTGATGCATCAATGGTTCTGGTTAGTATGTTTAGACATGTTTCCTCGATTTTCTTATGGATACCCAGCTTATTTCCTTTGGGCATCTTTATTCCTAATTGATATATTATTTTGTATAATCGTTTAATATGACTAATAATCGGAAGCTCGATATTTGTGCGGGGGGGGGGGTACTGTTCATAGTGTTTTTAATAATATCACATCAGTTGAAAACTTGCTCGGCGCATGGTGGGAATTCAAGCGTGGTAAAAATAAAAAAATTGATATTTTGCAATTTGAATTTAATCTTGAAAGTGAATTGTTCGCTATCCGTGATGAACTTGTTAGTAAGTCATATAAAAACATTCCATATGAAGATTTTTATGTGTATGACCCAAAAAGAAGGCACATTCATAAGGCCCATGTTCGCGACAGGATAGTGCACCAAGCTATATATCGAGTACTGTATAAAATATTTGACCTAACCTTTATTTATGATTCCTATGCTTGTAGAAACAATAAAGGCACACATAAAGGGGTAAATCGTTTGCAAGAATTTATTCGTAAAGAAAGCAAGAATCATACACGTACAGTATGGGTACTCAAATGTGACATTTCAAAGTTTTTCGATTCTATAGACCATAATATTCTAAAGAAAATTCTATTTAAGAAAATATTTGACGAAAACACAAAATGGATTATACAAAATATTATTGGAAGTTTTGAGAAGAATTCTGGTGTGGGGTTGCCACTCGGCAATGTTACTAGTCAATTGTTTGCGAATATATACTTGAATGAGTTCGATCAATTTGTAAAACATACACTTAAATCTAAATACTATATTAGATATTGCGATGATTTTATTATTGCATCACATAGTAAACCTCTACTCGAAGAAAATATTTTAAAGATAATATTGTTTTTGGAAGAAAATTTAAAACTACGATTGCATCCTAGAAAAGTTTCAATAAGTAAATCATTGCAGGGCATCGATTTTTTAGGTTATGTTGTTTTTCCACACCATCGTGTTCTTCGTACAAATACTAAAAAAAGAATGTTTCGTATTTTGAAAAATGGATCTACAAACAACGTAGTCCAATCTTATTTAGGAGTATTACAACATTGTAAGGGGTATACTATTAGTAAATATATTAATAAAATTAAACTTTCATAATTTTTATATCTCTCAAAAATTGTTATAATAAGCCTAATGAATGACCCGCAAGACATACAAAACCGCATAGATGAAATAGAAACCCTAATGGCCGGTGGCGATTTTTGGATTGATAAAAATAAAGCTCAGAGTTTGATAAAGGAACTGGGTGAACTGAAAGACAAGAAAGATGGTCTGGGTAAATACGACCGTGGTGGGGCAGTGTTAACTATACTCTCAGGTGCTGGTGGCGACGATGCAGAGGATTTTTCTGCAATGTTACTACATATGTACCAGAAATATTGTGATAGAAAAAACCTGTCTTACAAAGTTACTGATGCGAATGAAAACACAAAT
>CAIQAW010000070.1 GCA_903869875.1 Candidatus Nomurabacteria bacterium
CGATCTGTATTATAAACTTATGAATTCAGAAATAACAGAATCTATACCAGTTATGCAAACTGGCCCCAAAGAAATATTTATACAGATATTTTTAATTTTTATACTACCCATTGTACTTATAAACCTTGGAATTATACCTATACAGTACAGGGTTATACTGATCGTGGCAATTGTAACTGCATTAGTTTTACTTTTGTTAAAAGAAAAATGGACATGGCACACACTGGGCATAGGTAATAAAACATTTAAAAAGTATTTTTTACCCTACCTAGTTTTTACAGTCATCGGTGTGGTCTGCGTTAGTCTTTTTAGTGAAAAGATTGGCCAAGAAGAAATAGCCCGTTGGTGGACATACAAACATTTTATGTATGGGTTTTTTGTAGTATCTTTGTTCCAAGAAGTTGCATACCGTGCGTATTTAATACCCGCACTAGCCAAACTTACTAGTCGACCAGCAATAATACTGCTGACAAACACATTGTTGTTTACATTTTTGCACACTATATTTCCAAACCCAGTTTTTGGACTACCATTAGCATTTGCGGGCGGTATAGGTTTTGCCTTAATGTATATGCGTTTTCCAAACTTACCTTTGATAGTTCTAAGTCATGCAATACTGAACTTTACAGTAGTGCTGTACGGGTTCTTTGTAATACCTGGTGTTACACACTAAATTTATAAACTAAATAAAAACAGCCTTTATACTGAGGGCTGTTTTTATTTATTAAACATTACTACCAACTGCCACCGCCCCCACCTCCGCCACCGCCGCCTGATGAACCAGAAGATGACCCTGAAGACGAACCCGACGACATAAAGGCAGAATTGTTACCCATACCAGAGACCATGGGTATAGTAGTATTAGACAAATGCGACATACTTTGCATCAGTGCCATAGAAGTAAACCGTGCATTGTACGAATCCACATACCATGTTGGTTCTGTTGTATATATACCCTCAAATTCTTTTGCCCATTTTTGCTCTAGTCCGAACACCATTGCATATGGTAAAAGTTTTTCAAAAAGGTCAGGTGTCTTAGCCGGCGCATTGTGGAAGTTAATTCTGTCTGCCTCGGCAACACTAATATACAATTTTAAACCAAGCAGTTTACGTTCTGCCTCTAGACCATCTATATTTAGTCTGTTTTTACGTGGTTTTATTATAGTGTAAATAAGACCAATCAAAATACATGACGCAGAAAAAATTAAACCAATCTGTTTACCCAAAAACAACCATACAAACACACCAGGGTTTATAGCAAGGAAAATAGATAGAAATACAGCAAATGAATAGAAGCTGCTGTTCTTACTAGAGAAACTGATTTTATTAATAATTTTTTTAGAAGCCAATGAACTAGTAACATTTTCTATTATTTCTTTAACTGTTATATTAAAACCGTCTGCTAGTTCTGCTTCGGTTTTGTCTGCTATACCAGATAGAAGTGTTTTATAAGTTTTACTTAAGCCGGTTGTGTCTTTGTTTGTTTTATTAAACACGTATTGGTCGTCGACTTTACTAATAACAATATAACCCTGTATTGCCAAGTCTACTATTTGGGCGGAAATGTTTTTATTTAAAATGTTTCCGTACACAATACCAGCGGCCTCTAGCGGGTCTAAACTATATGCACCATATTCGGCTATAATGGTATTGTTTTTGTAGAACCGTCTACGTTCTAACCAGTATGCAAGCGACTTTCTAAACCACAACAAACTAACTAATATAGGAAACGGCAAAACCCAGTATTTATGTAAAAATTTATATACATAATCTGTTTTAGTTGGGTATGCAACAATATTTTTAGGAAAAGCTGTGGCTATGGTCAAACCTTCCTCTATGTCTAGGTACGAGTCTGATGCACTAGAAAAATATATTTCTGTAGTATTGCTAGCAACACTGTAATTATAAACACTTTTACCACACACATCTTTACTTCCTGAAATACCGCAGTACGAAGCCAAATGTAAACTAGATTCTGGTATATTGCCAGGCAATGTTACATATGCCTCGGCATGCCATATTGGCACCTGCCATCCGTTACCGGTTACATTCCAGTATATTTCTGTTCTGTCGTCGAAATACCCCAGTGAGTTTTTCAAGTCATAAGAAATAATGTATGTATGTAAACCAGATATGGTTTTGTCTGCGTCACCTATTTTAAGACTAACCTGTTTACTGCCAAAAATAGCATTTCCGCCACTTTGTTCAAATGTATAAACCGCACCGTTTTCGTCTGTTACATTTATATTTTTAATTTGCAAAGTGTCAAAACTGCCAACTACGTCTGTTAGTGGTATTTTTCGCAATATGCCGTGTTTTTCATTGTCTTTAAAATCATATTGTATTGTTTCAGTTACATGTACAGATGCATCAGTGTTTACAACGATATCAGATTTGAAGTTTTTAATTATTTCTGAAAAGTCGTCTACTGTAACCATATCAGGGTAATCTTCTGTTGTAACACTGGTTTGTGTTTCTGGAACAACATTATTTATCTGTTTAGAATTAGTAGCAAAAACAGGTTGGGTACTTATAAAAACCAATGTAATTAAACATAGGAAAGTTGCTGTATAAATATTTACTTTTTTATTCATATAAACATTATACTACATAAAACAAGCACATTGCGAATGCTAAATTTATTTACTATTTACTAGTGTTATGTCAAAAATATTGTTCAAACCGCCATTACTGCTGTATTCACTGTAAATATATGCCATGCCTGTTTTGTTATTTTTAGCATTGTAATGTGTCTCTATACCACCTGGCACACCAGGTTCGGTTTCGTAACTAGATACAGTTTTGGTAGATTCGTCTATAGTTATAGTGTTGTTAACATTTGTAAAATATTCTACATCAACTTCTTTGCCATTATATGTATATTTAAAAACAGCATTTTCTAAAATGTTAGTTTGTGTATAAGGCACTTTAGAATTGTTAATAATATTCTTAACCATAAAACCAACCATAACAATAATAGGTATGCACGCTACCACAGCCCATACAATAGAGTTATATTTTCTAGATAAAATAATACCCACAACTACCAACACTGGGTACAACAACATTGAAACACCAGTGACTAAACCCGTTGCAGATTTTGTAACACCAGGCACAGCAAAAACCATCAACGCAGAAACAAACATTACCGGGTAAAAAATAATAGGTGTTGCTGAAATTATATTTAGGACTGTTATAACTGTTTTAGGCATTGTGTATATAAATTAATTTTTATTAATAATATAATTATACAGTAACTGTAAAATTATAGAAATAATTAAGAAACATAACTGTGTTGTATAGAAATGTCTGTACTTATTACTTCTTTCATATACAGGTCTTTACGCATATTAATACTATCGAAATGTGTTAGCCCGCCCATAAAACCAACTATGGTTTCTGCGTCGCGCATGGCGTTGAACAGACATACACTGGCCCCCGGCGAAGGTGTCATATTAAATATTGCATTGTCGCCTATTATTTTACCTTCGCCCAGCAACATTTCTTTAGTATTAGTATTAACACGCTGTAGGCGCATACCGCCGTAACCCTTGGCCATTGTTACATCATGCGCTGTTATAGTTGGTACAATTTTACGTACGTTTTTAATAAACATACGTGTACCAATATATGGTAGTTCGTATAACATGTTTTCTAGCAAATATTTGAAACGTATCGGGTCAAGTAAAATTATGAAAAAGCTCAACCATGTTTTACCACGCGCCAAACCAGAAGACTTAAAAAAGTCTTTCATTGTACTAAAATTTCTAGCTTCTAAAACTGGATGGAAACGTGCTGTTGGGCCCCAGCGTGTTTGGCCAGGTACATTTACATCAGGGTCGCCGTGTACTGCGGCAAATGGCAACTTAGGTTCCTGTACAGTGTAAACCTTTCCATTTAGAACTTGTTTTGAAAAGTAAAAACTTCCAGCAATGGGTATTAAAGAAAATTCTTTACCATAACCTAGCTGTTGGGCTAGTAGTAAACTATACGAATCTGCATCGACAACTAAAATTTTAGTTTCTATATCTGTGCCGTCTTTCATTATTAATTTATACCCTGTTTTATTTTTTACAATTTTAACTACATTATGTTCAAAAAATGTATCTATATTTGTGTTGTTTTTAACTGCATTATTAATTAAAGACATTGCAAGTTTTTCAAAGTCTACTGCGTAACCTGTAGTTGTATACAGTGCCAGTAGCGGCACTGACGCATCGCGGCCCTCTACCACTGCAGGTTCAACAGACGCTATACCAGCCCGGTCTAGTTTTTGTAAGTCTGGGAAAAGAGGTTTTAAATCTGCATAACGTTTTTCCAGTATTGCAACTTCGTGTGCACCGACAGCCAGCACCATTTTAGTAGTTGGAAATAAAAACATGTTTCTTTCAGATTCTGGCAACATATGTGCATAGTGCGCCACCATCATGGACGCTGGGTGTACGTCTTTAACTTTTTCTAAACTGTAGTTAGTTTCGATGTCGCCCACATGTAGTGTCTGGCTGTTGTTAGTTGCCTTCGAGTTTACCTGCCCTGGTTTGGAGTATTTTTCTACTAGTGCAATATTCTCTATATTTGTATAAGTTGCCAATGTGTACAACAAAGCCGCCCCACTGGCCCCTGCCCCTATAATGGTTACGTCATATGGTTGCTTTGTTTGTAATATAGACATCTACTAATACTAGCATGTTTCAGATTTTGATGCGGAAAGACCTAATTTAATACAAAAATGAAAATATTAGTTACCACTAGCATTCATCACTGCTTTTGTTTTTGCGCCGATTAGACCGTCTGCTACAAGTCCAGGAGATTTTTGCCATTTTTTGATTATAATAATTGTGTTTTTACCTAAGATCCCATAAATTTATTTTTTAATATCAAAAATATAGAATTTTTCACCTCCTGAAACATATTTAATACTATATCCTTCCCACACAATAACCCCACCAGTAATTGGCTTACCTGTTACTGTAGAATCAGAAAAAACTATAGTATCTTTTTTATCACCAGTTTCAACAAAAAAAACCTTTAAAGTCTCTCCGCCTCCATTTGTATATTCCCTAGGATTGAAACTAGCAAATGCAATACTAAGACCACTATTTGTTGTTACGGCCTTACGCGATTGTATGTCTATTTTGATGGTTTCAACTTTATTTTTATTTGTATCGTTTGGGTCTAACAAAAAATCATATTTTTCAAGTTTATAATCTAGGTAATCCTGTTCACCCTTGTATATTACCTCATAATCATCATGGATTGTTTTTCTGTCTTTACTTAAACAATCATTAAAAGGTAATTTACCTTCTGGGTTATAAAATAATTCCAAATTTTTACCGATAATTTTTCCCACTGGATTTGTTTCTACATTATAAATTTTATCTTTTGATCCTTCTACTAGTGTGTATACAAGTGTGTTATTTTCCTCATCTAGAGTTATAAACATTTCAGAAAGTCCAGCATTTAAATCTGCTGGACAAATGTAGTCTCTAGAGAAAGTAGCGATTTTATTTTGCATTAATTTTTCTTTCGTACTAATGTTTTTATTTTCATTACTAATCCTACTAATTCCTGAAGCAACTATGAAGATAATTCCGAGTATGAATGCAACTATCGGTAAATATGCCCAAACAACGGCACGTTCAGAATGGTCTAGTTGAGAAGCCAGCACCCCAATGAGGGTTACAATTACAAGAATTTTAAAAATAAATAAAGCTGTAGATAAAAAAGATGCTGAACTTGAACTTGGACCAGTTGTATTAAATGAACCGGCATATCCAGCTAAAAAGATGTATGCGCCAAAGCCTAGTGTTAGGCATATTGATATAATGTTAATTATTTTTATATTCATAACTATATTATATCATTTTTATAAAACACCTGCATATTCATATTATTTATGCGGAACCGGCTGGATTCGAACCAGCGAGGGTTTTAACACCCTACATCTTTAGCAAAGATGGACCTTCAACCACTCAGACACGGTTCCAATAGACTTATATATAGCATAAAAACAGCTTAAATAAAAACTTTCCGAACCACTGATTATATGATATACTCGTTCCATTGGATGAGTGGCCGAGAGGCTTAAGGCAGCGGTTTACTAAACCGCCGACCTGTAAAAAGGTCCGTGAGTTCGAATCTCACCTCATCCGCAACAATGCTAAAAATAATAAAAAACGATAATTTATACGAATTAATCGATGACCAAAAAGTTTTAGGCACTTTAAGTACGGTACCAGATTTTGGTCTGGGTTATAAAGGGTATTACCTTGATGCAGATATAAAAATTAACGGTGTTGATTTTTATATTAAACATACATTTAAACAACTAGATTTTGGTATAAACCAGGCGCATTCTTTGGTTTTACTTAATAATTTAAATGAAGTCTTATTTTCATATAGTTACGGGAGCGCTATTTTAAGTACAAATTCATGGTCTTCTGGTAATTTTGATTTGGAAGATGTTTACGCTACTTTAAATGAAGCAAAGTACCACTACACAGCAAAATCAAAAAACCTAAGAAAAATATCTAGTGTTTTTAGTTCTACATCTAGACTCTGGGTTGACCAAAATCAAGAAGAAATAATGTCATTTGAAATTCCAAATAAATTAGATTCTAAAAACGAAACTTTAATAACAACCAAACTTGACCCACAAAATATAAATACTATTTTACTAGCTATATGGGGTTTTTATTTGCTACCAAAAAAGTCATCTAAAAATTGGTTACTAATATTATTAGGAATAATTTTTGTTGTAATTTTCATCCTAGGTAAATTTATATTTTAATAGAAAGTCCGTTACGTACGGACCATTTACAAAACAAAGAATTCCACTGTTATTTTACTGTGCGCCCGCCCAACTGAACTGTAGTTCGGGCAGGCTTGCCACTGTCCCCTATACCCTATATATAGTATAATAGTTATTATGACTACCGAAGAACTGCAAAAAGAAAACGAAGCACTGCACAAAGAAAACGAACTAAAAGGCGAAATTATTTCCATGACAGGCCACCAAGTACGCACGTCACTATCTGCTATGAAGTGGGTTTTAAAAATGTTTTTAGACAAAGACTTTGGAGAACTTTCAACCGAACAAGAACAAATGCTTAAAAAAGCTTCAGAACAAAACGAACGCGTTATATCTCTTGTTTCAGAAATGTTAACACTAAACAAAGCGGCAGACGGGGCTATACCATACGTGTTTACACCAACAGAACCAGTTCCACTTTTAGAAAAAATAATATTCGAATTCATGAGCGAGTCGTACAAAAAACACATTGAACTACTTTTTTTACGCCCAGAAAACAATATACCAGCTATATCTGCTGACATAAACAAACTACACATAGTAATAGAAAACCTGGTAGACAACGCCCTAAAATATAGTAAAGAAGGCGACAAAGTTTTTGTTTCTATAACACCAGTTGGTAACAACGTAGACATTTCTATAAAGGACACAGGTATAGGTATACCTGCCGAAGCACAAAGCAAAATATTTACTAAGTTTTTCCGTGCAGACAATGCCCAAACCAAAGACACACTGGGTTCTGGTATTGGTTTGTACATGTGTAAAAAAATAGTAGAGGCACACCATGGTAGTTTAACTTTCGAATCTACTGGCCACGGTAGTACATTTCATGTGTTAATACCACAAATTGTTGCTACAGATAATGCAAAATAGTATAATACCCACATGGCTAAACAAGTACTAATAATCGAAGACGACGCTTTCCTTCAAGGGCTTGTTGTACGTAAACTAAGTTCATCTGGTTTTACTGTTCAAGCAGCCGGACAATGGTCTGAAGCTGATACAATTTTAAAAACATTTTCACCTGATATATTTATTATAGACCTAGTGTTGCCCGGTGGTATGGACGGTTTTGCTATTATTACTGAAATACGCAAAATGAACCAGTTTGCACAAACACCTATAATTATATTTTCTAACCTTTCAGACGAAAAAGACCAGACCAAAGCCGAAACACTTGGTGCATCGTTGTTTATGGTTAAATCAAACTTTACCTTGGACGAACTTGTCGAAAAGGTAAATGCCCTTATCAAATAACAATAACAAAAAAATTACACTTACTACCCCAATTGGGGCTATTAAGCGTTTAACTGAAGTTCAAGAAAAAGCTTTAACAAGATTAGGCTTAAAAACTGTTGAAGATTTGCTGTATTACTTCCCTACACGTTACGGCAACATTGCCGAATCTACTTATATAAAAGACGCAACGGCTGGCGAAACATACACATTTTTCGGGCACATAAGTAAACTTAATACAAAAAAATCGTACACTACTAAGGCGCCGATGAGCGAGGCAACCCTGACAGACATGACAGGTAGTGTACACCTAACATGGTTCCATCAGGCATACATAGCTAAAATGTTGCACGAAGGCGACGCTGTAAAAGTTACGAGTTTAGTAACAGACTACAAAGGTACGCTGTCTATGACAAACCCTGAAGTAGAAAAAACTTCTGTTATGCCTATAGACCTGCATACATCATTATTTAACAACAACGAAGACCAGTACCAATACGGCTACCCCGTATACCCAGAAACACGTGGACTAAGTTCAAAATGGATACTACATACTATTACCCGTATTTTTAAAAGTACATTGCTAGACGACATAGTAGACCCACTACCAGAATACATTCGTACAAAATACAAACTACCGGCTATTAAAACAGCACTAATATGGATACATACCCCGGCTAAACGCGAACATGCCGAAGCTGCACGCAAACGTTTTGCATTCGAAGAAATATTTCTAATACAACTGGCACGCAATATAGATAAGAAAAAGTTTGCCCAGGAACAGTCGTATACAGTACATGTAGACGACAACGACATAGCCGACTTTGTAAACCGTTTTCCATTTAAACCAACTACAGCCCAAAACGATGCAATAAAAACAATACTGTCTGACTTAACAAAAACACACCCTATGGCCCGCCTACTAGAGGGCGATGTTGGTAGTGGTAAAACAGCAGTAGCTGCAACAGCTGCATATGCCATAATTAAAAACCGGCCTTTTAATAAAGAAAAACAAAAAATGCAAACATACGGTAGTTTGCAAACTGCATACATGGCCCCAACAGAAATACTGGCCACACAACATTTTGAATCTTTTATAAAATATTTTACCCACACTGGTATTTCTATCGGCCTTATTACTGGTTCTGGATGTAGAAAGTTTCCAACCAAAGTTGCATCGTCACGCGAACCTTGGACAAACATTTCACGCGCGCAACTATTAAAATGGGTAGCAAATGGCGAAATACCCATTGTTATAGGCACACATGCACTGATAGCCAAATCTGTTAAATTCAAACACCTTGCACTAGCCATAGTCGACGAACAACACCGTTTCGGACTAAAACAAAGAAAAAGTTTAGCAGAAAAAACTTCTGACGGCGCGCACGTTGCACCACACTTTTTGTCTATGACAGCCACACCCATACCACGCACACTAGCCCTAACACTATATGGCGACCTTGATTTGTCACTACTAGACAGTATGCCTATAGGCCGTAAACCGGCACAGACTACAATTGTGTCCGTTGATAAACGCGAACAAATGTACGCAGATATTAAAAAACAACTTATAGAAGGCCGGCAGCTATATATAATATGCCCGCGTATTTCCGACCCTGACCCAGATCTAGAAATAAAAATGCAATTACGTTCAGTTACTGCCGAGGCCGAGAATATTCAGAAAAATATTTTCCCCGAATATAGTGTGGGTGTACTACACAGCAAAATGACACCCATTAAAAAAGACGCGGTAATGCGCGAATTTGCCAGTGGTAAAATAAATATTTTAGTTGCAACATCAGTTGTTGAAGTTGGTGTAAATGTACCAAATGCAACTGTTATGGTTATCGAAGGTGCAGAACGTTTCGGCTTAGCACAGCTACACCAACTACGTGGCCGTATTTTGCGCAGTAACCACCAACCATATTGTTACCTTGTACCTGACACAAAAAGTACAAAAACCTCTGATAGATTAAAGGCGTTGATAACTGCAAAAAATGGTTTTGAACTTTCAGAATTAGACCTAACACTACGTGGAGCTGGCGAACTGTCTGGGTTTAAACAATGGGGTGTTTCAGACATAGGCATGGAAGCCATTAAAAATATTAAAATGGTGGAAGCCGCCAGAACAGAAGCCAAAGCAATGGTGGAAACAGATCTAACACTGCACGACTACCCCACCCTGGCTAAAAAAATATCTGAGAAAAATATTGAAACACATTTCGAATAGTAAAAACCCTTAGCTGTGTAAAACAGAAAGGGCTTTTTAAATTGTAGGGGGGGGTTGATGAAGTCAGTCGTCTTCTTCGTCTGTCTCGTCAGAAACAGGACCTTGAAATATTATTGTGGATTCTTCATCACCATCGTCTCCAGCATCAAATTGTTGATGTGTTGTTTGTTGTGTGTGAGTATTTGCATGATTAAACATACCAAGACCAACATTAGGGGTTGTACTATCTGCCATAAAATAACAAATTTATATATACATGATACAAAATAATTATTTATAAAACAAATTAAAAAGCAGTACACAATAAATATCGTGTACTGTCTTTGTTTGTTTAGATGGACAAATGCCCCTTAAGATCAACAATCTCCTTTAAGTGAGTGGCTCCGGGTATAGGAACCTTGTCGCAGTAATAAAAAATTCGTGCGTTTGGCTTTCTTTCTAAGAGCTTCCGAATGAATTCTTCATTAAATAAAGCAATAATGCTTTTATGCATACCTTTGTTTAAGACGATTACATCTGGGTTTTTTTCTTCGATCATTGCGGGAAATTTTTCATTCTGTTTGTTGTTGATCTGCAGATACGTGATAATTTGATTAGAAATACCTGCTGAATGTAATTCTGAACGAAGTTTTTTTTCGTCAAAACTATTTGTTAAAAAGATAATATTATTATCTTTTTCGGAAGCAACATTTGATCCCATTGGGTTTATTTTGTTTTCAGTCATATAAAAAGAATTAAAGTTCAAAAACCATACTACAACATAATATGTTTAAAGTCAATAAATTATTTATATTCAACTTTTCTCATTAGGAAAATTCCTAAAATAACAAACACAGTCATAGACACCATTGCAATGCGGTAATTTAAGCCATTAAGAATAGGTGTAAAAGCAATTATACCCGACCAAGTTAATGGCCCAAGAAATGAAGCAAAACGTTCGGATATAGTATAGAAACTAAAACCATAATTTAGTTTATCGACAGGTATAAGTCGAGACAATAACGCCCGTGATACTGCCCACACACCTCCAAATAAAATACCCATAATAGTTACAAAAATTGTTAATATTCCAATGGTTTTACTTAATGCAATTAATGGAAATATTATTACCCATCCACCTAATATCCACACTAACACACGTTTTAAACCAAATTTGTCTCCTAAGTAACCAGATAGAATAGACCCGATAGCTGAAGTTATAAGTATTAATGCAAGTAATGTTGTTTTTTGTGTGTCTGGCGCATGAAATACACGCTCTAAGACTATCGGGAAATTATTAGACGCAGTTAATATTGCATCGTTGAAAAAGAAAAATGCAATTAGAAACATAGCCACACCAGGAACAATAAAAAGTGACTTTGCTTGAATTACAGCGTTTTTATATTCAGATTTTATTTGTGGTAGTGTAATAGATGTTTGTGTTTTCTTCTCATATTTAAAAAAGAAGAACATCGGCAAAGATAGCGCTATAAAACCAATTGTCGCTGGTAAAAAAACCTGCGCACTACCTACTGCCCCGAACCAATATATTGCTCCGGAAGCAAAAGGCATGACTAAAATTAAACCAGCTATTTGTCCTAGCCAGTTTGCCATATTACCAATACCTGAAATGCGCCCACGTATATCTGCCGGAGCAATATCATTTAATAATGGATTATAAAAAGTAAAAGATGTTTGATATGCAAAATTACCTAATACAAACAAAATCAAGATC
>CAIQAW010000071.1 GCA_903869875.1 Candidatus Nomurabacteria bacterium
GTAAAGTATCATATTTATATGTGTTAATTTGTATACCCCTATTATACCGCCCCTACCCCCCAAAGTAAAACCCCACATTTGTGGGGTTTTACTTTTATACGAATATTATTTCTTTCCCTTTTGCCATTGTTCTACATAAACCAACAACGGTGAAGCTAGGAATATAGATGAATATGCTCCGAAAAACATACCAGCTGTCATCATAAGTGCAAACACGCGTGTTGTAGATGGACCAAAGAAGAATAACGCAAGCAACACCATAATAACAGTTGCAGATGTGTTAATAGAACGTGTTATAACTTCCTTTAATGAATGGCCAACTGTTTCAGCAAATGTTGCGTATTTAGTAACGCGAATGTTTTCACGAATACGGTCGAACACAACAATAGTGTCTGATATAGACAAGCCAAGTACTGTTAATATAGCCACCACGAACAGTGTGTCTACTTCGGCACCATAACTGCGGGCCAAGATAGCAAACACGCCGATCGGAATCATAATGTCGTGTATAAGTGTAACGATGGCAATAAAACCATATTTCCAACTTGATACTGGACGTGTAACATTACGGAATGCATATGCAATAAATAATATAATAGCCAATGCAACAAATATTATTGCTAATATCATTTTGCGAGTAAGTTCGTGCCCTACTGACGGACCGATAGATGTATAACTTTTCAAAGTAGCTGTACCTGTTGTACCAGAACTAATTGTAGCTAAAAGCTGTTCACGTTCTGTTTCTGACAATGCACGAGTTTTAATAAAGTAACCAGTGTCGCCTGTTGGTTGCAATGCTGCTTCGCCAAAGTTTAAGGTTTTTATTTCAGCAGTTAGAACTTCTACAGTTGGGCGTTCTGTAGTGTATGCAACTTCAGTTAATGCACCACCCTTGAAGTCTATACCTAGTGGTAAACCAAATGCACTGATTGCAGCTATAGAACCAGCAACAAGTAGTACTGAAAGTGAAACGAAGAATTTTTTGTATTTAATGATAAACATATAAGTATAAGTATTTAGTATTAGTATATAGTGCTAGTTAGCATTGTTCGACGACTTAGTAATACGGAAACCGGAACCGAACAAGAATGAAACAAATTTGTTTTGGCGTTTTATAGATAGTGCGTATATAAACAAACGACTAACAGTAATAGCTGAAAATAGTGCAACCAACATACCAATAATAAGTGTTAGTGCAAAACCTTTGATTAACACTGTACCAAAACTGTACAATATTACACCTGTAATAATAGAAGAAATGTTTGCATCACGGATAGATGTCCATGCACGGTCGTAACCTGCACGTATAGCACCTGATAGGTCTTTGCCACGACGCAATTCTTCTTTCATGCGTTCAAATATAAGTATGTTTGCATCCACGGCCGTACCGATAGATATAATAAACCCGGCAATACCTGCTGCAGTTAATGTAACTGGTATCATTTTAAATATTGTTAGAACAATCAGAACGTAAACAGAAAGTGAAAGTACTGCAATAATGCCCGGTAGTCTGTACCAAAGTATTAGAAATAGTGCTACTAGTAGAAAACCAACAATACCAGCCTTTACACCAGCGTGTACTGCGTTAGTTCCAAGTGAAGCACCGATAGTTTGTGTAGAAACAAGGTTAACTGAAACAGGCAATGCACCAAAGTTTAGACGGTCAGACAAATCCTTGGCTGTCTTTGGTGTAAAGTTACCTGATATAACAGCTGAACCACCTGTAATTTTTTCGTTTACATTTGGTGCTGAAATAATACCACCGTCTAGGAATATGGCAACTTGTTTACCAATGTTTTCAGAAGTTATTTTTTCGAACAACGCTGCACCTTCTTTGTTAAATACCAAAGAAACTTTTGGTTCGTTTGTTGTTTGATCAAATTCAACTGCAGTATGGTCAAGGTATGCACCTGTTAGTCCAGTTGTAACCCATTCGTTGTTTGAGTCTACAGCAATGTTTGCAACACCGTCTTTACCAACAGTTATTTTCTGTGGGGCTGGGTTTGGGTTTTTAGTTTTAAATTCAAGTACAGGTGTTTCGCCAATTTGTTTTATAGCTTGGTTAATGTCTGTTACACCTGGTAGGTCTACTATTAAACGATGTTCGCCACCATTAGTAAAACCAGCGTTTTCTACAGTAACCATAGGTTCTGACAAACCAAGTGCGTTAACACGGCGTTCGATAACGTCGCGCAAAGATGCCATGGCTTCGCCTACGTCACCCTTAACGGTAGTTACGTCAGCCTGGTAAACAAGGTGTGAACCACCTTTAAGGTCCAAGCCTAGTTTAAAACCATGACTGTTCATAAATGTTTTCTTTGGTTGTACTGCATCAGCTGTTGGGGCTTCATTTGCTATTGAAGCCTTCATTTCTGATGTATATACAAAATACCCCAATCCTGCTGCCAGAATAAGGACGATTAGCGCTGTAATTCTTGTTTTCCACATAATTCCTTTATTTTATAGACTTTTGACAAAATTGCAACACTTGCCATATGCCCGACTTATGGCGGAAATCAATATTAATTACATAAAACTTAACTTGACAAAACTATACCGAAATATATACTTGGGTATATGAATACAACAATGCTTATAAAAACAGACAAAATATTAAAAAACAAGGCTCAGAAACTTGCAAAGGAAATGGGCTTACCTTTAGGTACACTAGTTAACAACTATTTAAAGAACTTCATTATCGAAAGGCAGGCTATATTTACTGCACCTATGCCCAACAAGGCAACTATAAAGGCCATAGAACAATATAAAAAAGACAAGGAAACTGGCAAGAATCTGTACGGACCTTTTGACACAGTATCTGACTTGATGAAAAGTTTAAATTCGTAAACCATGATATTTGAATATTCTAGATCATTCAAAAAAGATTATAGAAAACTTTCTCAAAAAATTAAAGTTGCTTTTGGTGTTAGGGTGGAAATGTTTATATTAAACCAATACAACCCAATACTTAACAACCATGCCATACACAATCCGTACGATGGAAGTAGAAGTATAAACATCAGTGGTGACATTAGGGCTATTTATGAAATAGATGAAAATACTGTTACTTTTATCAGAATCGGTTCACATAGTGAATTGTATAAGTAAAACTATGTTGCCCTAAGTCCGACTTAGGGCTAATATTTTCTGTTCAAGATAGTGTCCACTACCGTTAGACAACATGCCCAGATACGACTGCACACTTTGTACTTTATAATTATTACCTTCTAAATTCCGAAACATCCTTTTTCTACTCGCTGAACGAAGTACCCTATGGTACGGAAAATGTACCCAACCTAAAAAATCTACCCCACTAGCTAATGTCTTAATAAACACCTTGTCTGGGTGCATTTGTAATTTCAATTCTTGTTTTAGAAATTTCTGCATTTCCGACAAAATATATACAAGGTATTCTCTATCTTCCGAAAAAATAACAAAGTCATCGGCATAACGAATATAATATTTCACTTTCAAAATATGCTTTACATATTGGTCAAATTTATTCATATACACATTCACTAACAATTGTGAGGTTAAATTACCAAGTGGCAAACCTACGGACACTCGAACCCATGGGTTTGAATATCCGTTATATGTTGCATTAGTTCCAAAACTATCTATTATATTACCTAGCAACCACAATATGTTTTTATCGTATATATGTTTTTCTAAAATATTTTTCAATACAGTGTGGTCAATATTTGCAAAAAACTTCTTAATGTCACACTTTAACGCCCAGCAGGTTCTTTTATTATTTTTAGAA
>CAIQAW010000072.1 GCA_903869875.1 Candidatus Nomurabacteria bacterium
AGTTATGCGCCAGGCATATGCCAGGCAACTGCTCAAATAGGACTATGCCGGCTACTATAGCAAATATTGGGCAATTAGTCAAAGGTAGTACCCCCACCCGACCTCCCCCTAAATTAGGGCGAGGAGAGACAGAAACATCTAAACAACTCCAAACACCCGCACGGCGTTTTGGTTTAGTTGTAGGCGTACCGTTTCTGGGTCTAGGTCCTTTATTTCAGCTATTTTTTTGTATATTTCTACTACATAGTCTGGCTGGCAACGTTTACCCCTGTATGGCACAGGTGCAGCAAAAGGCGCGTCTGTTTCGGCCATTATGTTTTCTAGTGGCAAGTATTTTATAACTTCGTCGTATTCTGTAGTAAATGTTATAGGTCCATCAAAAGACGCTGTATAACCAGATTCGACAATGCGTTTTGCAACAGACACGTCGCCAACAAAGAAATGAAAATTTACAGCCAGTTTATAGTTAACAGTAGACAGTTTACAGTGGTCTAAAATATCAAGAACATCATTATATGCATCTTGTGTACCTTTCGATGGACGGGCGTGTATCATTAAAGGTTTTTTAACATCTATCGCTAGTTCAATATGCTTTTTAAATATTTCTAATTGTCTTTGTTTTTCTGCCTGTATTTTTTCTTCACTGTCCACTGTCAACTGTTCACTGCCCACTAATCGGTAGTAGTCTAAACCTGTTTCCCCTATTGCAACGACTTTTTTATGTTCAGCAAGTTTCTTGTAATCTTCTGTATTAAAAACTTCATTTACATTGTCTGCTGGGTGTAGACCAACACATGCATATAGGTTGTCGTGTTTTTCTGCTAGTTCTATAGCAAGCTTAGAACTTTCAAAGTCCACCCCTACTGTTATGGTGGCTATGCCCTGTTGGTTCATTTGTTCTATTACCTGTGCCCGGTCAGCTTCAAACTGGTCTAGGTTAAGGTGCGAATGCACGTCGATGTAGTTAAATGCCATATTATTCTTTCCTTAAAAACAACGGTTCTGCGGGCATTTTGCCTGATGTAATTGTGTCTAATATTTTTTTACTTGTTGTGGGTAGTACAGGTTCCAACATTGTACCTATATTATTTAGTTTTATAACGAGTTCGTTTATTATTTGCACGGCTTCATCTTTGTTAGTTTTAACTAATTTAAATGGTTCTTTTTTCTGTATTAGTTCGTCTAGTTCAGTTACGTGTGCAAACACGATTTGCATGGCTTCTTGAATATTAAAACTATCCATTGCCGTCAGCACTGGTGCCCAGTCTTCTGTTAGTTGCATTGGTGGAATTTGTGGGAATGTTTCTAAGTTTGTTTCTGCCATTTTCATTATGCGGTTTGTCAGGTTACCTATACCATTGGCTAGTTTTGCAGTATAAAAATCTTTGAAGCGTCCAATAGTAAATGGTGAATCTTCAAAAGAAGCTGTTTCTGATAATAGAAAACAACGCAATGCATCTATGCCGTATTCGTTAGCTATGTCACGTGGGTCTACGCCGTTACCTAATGTTTTAGACATACGTACACCACCTTCGGCAGTAATATGACCATTCACAACTATCTGGTGTGAACATGGCAAATCTGCAGCCATAAGCATGGCCTGCCACATAGCAGACTGGAAACGAGTGTTGTCTTTACCACAGTACTGTGTAGGTGTTCCGTTAACCCAGTATTTTTCAAAGTTACCAGATTCGTCAGGCCAGCCTAATGTAGATATATAGTTTGTTAATGCATCGAACCAAACATACATAACCTGGTCTTCGTCCCCGGGTACTGGTACACCCCATGGCATTTTAGACTTCATGCGTGATATAGAAAAGTCCTGCAGACCGCCACTAACAAAAGACTTCATTTCATTGAAACGAAATTCTGGTATTACAAAGTTTGGATTCTTGGCATAAAAATCTAAAAGTTTTTGTCCAAAATCTGAATACTTAAAAAAGTAATTTTCTTCTTGTATTATTTGTAGTGGTCTACCTGGGTGGTCTAAACATTCTCCGTTTGCGTCTAGTTCTGAATCTGTTTTCTCACTTTCGCAACCTACACAGTATTTAGCTTCGTAGTTTTTCTTATATATGTAGCCATTGTTTTGCACACGGCGCCATAGTTCCTGTGCTGCAGATTCGTGGTGTTTGTCTGTAGTGCGTATAAAATGTATGTCTTCTGTAACACCAAATATATTTAACTGTTCACGAAAAGTTTGAAAACTCTGGTCTACAAAAGCCTGGGGCGTTATACCAAGTTCAATTGCTTTTTCATAAATTTTTAAACCATGTTCGTCTGTACCAGTATTAAAAAATACATCGTAACCAAGTATTTTTTTGTACCTTGCTATAGCGTCTGCGCGAACTAATTCTAAGGCATGCCCCATGTGTAACGGCGCATTAACGTACGGTAATGTGGTTGTAATGTAAAAGTTTTTTTGCATATTTTAGTCGTGCTCGTTTGCGCCAGCTATTGGTTCTATAACGCGTTGTTCTGATAGCTTTTTCTGGTCAGTAATTTTTTGTTCGTACGCATCGTCTAACACTTCTAATACCAGCACAGCCACAGGCATAGCCAAGATAAGCCCCACAAACCCACCTAATGCCCCACCCATAAGTAAAGCTAGTATTACTACCAAAGGGGGTACCCCTATCATTTTCTTAAACAAGACTGGAACTAATACATAGTTTTCAAACTGCTGTATAGCAACAAAAGAAACTAATACACCAAGGGCTGTAGATGCCCCATTGTTAAACAATGCAACAGCTGCCGCTGGTATAACAGCAAAAGTTATTCCATAAGGTATAAGTTCTAATATACCAGACAACAATGCTAGAACTAACGCGTACTTAACATGAAACAAACTTAGGACAATAAAAGCAGTTGCGCCAACAAAAACACCTAACATAAGTTGACCCTGAATCCAACGGGCAATTTTTTTCTCTGTTCTTTCCCATAGACCTAAAATGTAATCTTCGTATCTAGCGGGGGCAATAGTTCTAATAAAAGAATCAATACCTTTTTCTTGCATTGAAAGGAAAAAGGAAATGACCAAAACCAAAACAAACTGAACGACGACAGAAAATATGTTTCCAATTGAGCCAAGTATACCCGAAGATATACTTCCAGCAACACCCTTAGCACCTGATAAAACTTGAGTTACAGATGCATTATTACCTAAACCTTGGAACAGCAGTGTGGCTTTGTCAGCAAGGCCGTTTGCCTTAAACGACTGCACATATTCGTTATTAGGTACAACTTTTACTAACTGGTCTGCCAAAGACGAAACCTGGTCTGCTAGCAATGGAACTACGAAATACACAATTAAACCCAAACCTACTAAACCAATAAGGTACGCAACTATAACAACAAATGTTCTGGAAAGTCCAAACCTGCGTTTTAGTGAATTTGCAACAACTTCCATAAAAGAAGCAATTATTATAGACAAAGCTATAACCAGTAACACGCCCCGTGTATACCAGGCTATATAAAAACCAAGTAAAACAAAAACTGAGCGTACAATTGTACCGGTTGATATAGATATAGATTGTTTGTTGTTCATACCCCTATATTACACCGACTATGATTAAAATCCAAGGGCTGCTAGTGTTGGTTTATATAAAAACTTGGTTTAAAACGTACATAGATGTATAATATTTTGATGCAAAATACAAATACAGACGCACCTTTTACCAACGAAATGGTTGCCCAGGCTAAACAAATGATAGATAGTGCCCAAACCATATGTCTGAACTTCCACCCCAGCCCAGACGGAGACAGCTACGGTTCTGCCCTAGGTATGGCACATGCACTACGCGCAATAGGTAAAACTGTAACTGTATACCAAGGCGACTTGCCACCACCACGTTGGGCAAATATATTCCCCGGCTACGAAATAGTAGCCCAAGAAAACATAATTTCTGAAAACCTAGCTAAACACGACCTGTATATAACAGTAGACAGTGCAACACCGACACAAATATGTAAGGACCCTGGCTTTACCCTACCCGACATGCCCATACTAGTTATAGACCACCACCACACCGAAAAACCTTACGGAACATTACGGTTAGTTGATGTAGAAGTTTCTTCTTGTGCAGAAATTGTTTTTAACCTTCTGCCAAAACTTGGATTAACTCTAACTAGCGATACTGCGACTTGTCTTTACCTAGGCATATTTAGTGACACAGCTGGTATACGTATTGCTGATGTAACAGAGCATACAATAAAAGCACTAGCGGAATGTTACCCTCTAACCACAAATATCCAACAACGTATTATTGGTTCATTACAAAACTACGGTAGAAAAGAATTAGATTTACTTTCTGTATGCCTGTCTAAACGTGAATACATACATGAAGACAGCATGTGTTTAATAATACTTCCATATTCTGACATTGTAAAAATGGATATAGAAAAACCAACAACACATTTTGTTACCGGTTTTCTAGCTGGTAGAATGTACGATGCTAAAACATTATGTGTTGCATTTGAAACAACACCGAACAATTTCCGTGTTAGTGCACGTTCAGACAGTACAGAACACGATACGACATACGACATGAATTTGTTTATGAACAAACTAGGTGGCGGTGGACACAAAGGTGCAGCTGGTGCGTTGGTTGTAGCCGACACACCCGAGGAAGCCCGCGCGCAGATACTAAAAGCCTGGGCAGACACACAATAATAAAAGCAAAAAAGGGGTCCAATGGCCCCTTTAGTGAAACAAAAACTAATGAAAAAAAAGCAATACGTTTTCGTGCAGATGCACAGAAGAACGTATTTATGTATAAACTGTATACCTATTTAAAAAACATGTCAATACCTATGACATGTTTTTTAAATGTTTAAATTAAAGACTTTTTAAGGAAGTTTACCAGTTCAGATACAGCTATACGTTGCTGTGTACCGGTGTCGCGGTCGCGGACTGTTACTGTGCCTAACAGGTCAGGGTTTTCGCCTAAGGTGTCAAAGTCTACAACTATACAGTATGGTGTACCTATTTCGTCTTGGCGTCGGTAGCGTTTACCTATGTTACCATTGTCGTCGTACATTACATTACCAAATTCTTTCTTTAATATTGCAAACAGTTGTTCAGCTTTGTCTGTAAGTTCTTTTTTGTTTTTTAGTAGTGGTGACACTGCACATACAACAGGCGCCACACTAGGTGCAAATTTTAAATACACACGAGGTTCCTTATCTACCTCAGTTGTGTCTTCGGTATATGCAGATGTTAACAGAGCTAGCACAGTACGGTCTACGCCGAAAGAAGGCTCTATAACATGTGGCACTATTTTCTGTGCGGTTTCTTCGTCTACACAGTCTAGTTTATGACTAGTTAGATCAAAGTCTGTTCTATATGCCAAACCATACAATTCTTTGCGTCCGAAAGGAAAATCAAATTCGAAATCTATAGTTCGTTTAGAATAGTGCGCTAGGTCGCCCTCGGCAACTTCTAGTTCATGCACCCTATCCATTGCTATACCCATACTACCCATCCATGACAACATAGTTGTTCTGAATTTTTCAAAACTTTCTTGCCATAACTCAGGGCGTACAAAATATTCTATTTCCATTTGTTCAAATTCACGTACACGGAAAATAAAGTCACGTGGAGTTATTTCATTTCTAAATGCTTTACCGATTTGTGCCATACCAAATGGTAGTTTAGGGTGGAAAGAATCTACAACATTTTTAAAGTTTACAAACATACCCTGTGCAGTTTCTGGGCGTAGGTATACAGTTGCAGCACTGTCTTCTACTGCACCTATTTTAGTTGAGAACATCATATTAAACTGGCGTGGTTCTGTAACTGGACTACCACAGTCGTCACAAATACCAGGTATTTTAAGTATGTCTTGTCTAAAGCGACGTTTGCATTTTGTACATTCTACTAATGGGTCGGTAAATGTGTCTACATGACCAGAAGCCTTCCATACACCAGGGTGCATTAGTATTGCAGCGTCAACTTCATACATGTCTAACTGAGACGATACAAATGTTTTACGCCAAGAATCTTTTATATTATTCTTCAAGGCAACACCAAGTGGACCGTAGTCCCAGGTACCAGCCAGGCCACCATATATTTCAGAACCTTGGTAAATAAACCCACGGCGTTTGGCCAGTGAAGTTATTTTGTCCATTAGTGTGTCTTTATCCATTTCCCCACTATAGCAGATTTGGGTCTATTTTTAAAGACCGTATTACTTAACCACCTTACCGTCGCCAGCACCTTCTATACGACGTAGTGTAACAGGGTCGCGGGTTATACGAACGTTCGATGTAGTGTAGGAATCAGTTCCAGTAAAAGTAGACTGTGTTAGCAGTGTTGGTACACTACCTATGTCTGTGGTGGTTGGTGTTAGATTAACCTTGAAAAACACTTGCCTACGAACAGTGTCGCTGGGGTTTTTCTTTAACGTACCAACGCGCCAAGTAACTTCACGCGAAGAACTGTTGTATGTTACAACTTCGTCTGCCGGAGAAAACTCTGATGCCCATTCTACGTTGCGTGGCAATATACCTTTTACAACACCATTGTCTACTGGGTTTGTGGTGTTAGATAGTACCCAACCAACTGTATATGTTGTTGTACTACCGGCCATTGGTGGGTTTGTACCTTTGTTTTTTAATGGGCCAGAACTATAGTAACCAACCGCGTCCAAATCTACCTGTGCACCAAGTCGGAAAATTTTTCTATCTAAGGCTGAAAGTGATGTTACAGAATTAACAGAATCTATAGGCGTGCCTGTTACTGAAACAGTTACAACAATGTCGCCACCTACGCCTGTACCACCTGGTAATGCAGAAAAATTAAAATCCACATAACCACTACCCCCTGGTGCTATGTCTGCTAGGGCTTGTGTTTGGTCTGAATTCCAAACTATAGTAGACTTTGATTCGTCATAAGTACCAAAGTTTGTTTTAACACTTTTTTTATCAAAGGCACTACCTGAAATAGTTGCTGTTATAACACTGTCGTGCACAACTGTGTTTGTATTGTTTGTATACGAAATAGACACAGGCACATCAGTACCAGAACCAATAGCGTACACATCTGAAGTAGTGCCGTTATATGTTATGTGTGTGTCTAAGAAAGCTTTGTCTATTAAAACTGTTTGTAAACTTTGTGCATACAATGCACCCAGACCATGCGCACCGTTTTTGTCTTGTTCGCCTATGTAAATATGAAAAACTTTTTCGTCGCCACTGATACCGTTTAATGTACCTGTTATGCTTATTTCTTTTTTAGTGCCTTTTATCAAGTCGCCCAAACTCCATAGGTTGTTACCACTAAATGCACCGGGTTCAGACTTTTGGAAACTAAAGCCAGGTGGAAAGTCTACAGAAACAGCCATGTTTTTAAGCAAATCTTCTGAAGTCGGGTTTATAGAAATAATAAATGTATATGGTTGGTTAGACACAACAGTTGTTGCCCCGTCTATGCCTATAGATAATGAGGACCCTGATAATGTAACTTCTTTTTGAATTTGTTTTGTAAACAATGCATTAGAACCAGCTATGTGGTATTCCAGCATTATACTGATGGGTTTTATACTTCCAGATTCGCCATATAAAACTAGTGGTATAACTGTACGTTTTGTTTCGCCTGGTGTTATGGTGCCTATGTCCATTTTAGCCCGAAGTTTTTCACCCTTGTCGCTGGCGTCCTTAGGGTATGTAACAATAATGTCTGCCAGTTCTAGTTGGGCACGGTTTCTGTTTGTTGTTGCAACTTCCAAAGAAAACTGCTCGCCACCCTGAGCAAAAGAGTTACCTAAAATGGTTAGGTCTATACGGTCGTTTGAAACAATGTTTGTTTTTTGTTGTAGAGAATAGTACAAAAACCCAATAGCAATAACTAGGAATGAAAATGAAATTATAAAAAATGTTCTAAAAAAAGTTTTATGACCTAACATGTTTTTTGCTTTTTTTACCGCACTGCTTTGTGCCCATTCGTGGTTTACATTAAAACTTTCTCCATGTAGTACCCCACCGTCTGGGCTGGGTAACACTTCGTCTGGTTTTGACATAAAAAGTTTTGACTTTATGTCTTCTATTCTATGTGTAGAGTTTTTGTTTTCATCTTCCATTATAATATTATACCCCGTAGTAGAACTTATTAAAAGTTCACTACGGGGCAGGCCGGGTAGTAGAGTTTACTTCACTACCCGGCAGGCCATATTACAGTTGTGTTTCATCCAATAGTGTGTTTATATTCCGAACAATGTCAGCACGTTCCATGGTTTGCCCATATGTACGTAGCTGGTCTATAGTGCCCACTATTAACACGTCTGTAAATTCGCGGTTCCAGTAACCTAAGTGAAACAAGATTCTAGCTACTAATGCCAGTTCAAAAACACCTTCTGCCAGGTATGGGTACAGTAAAATTATTTCATTAAACAGTGGTTCGTTAGGTTCTTCTTCTGGAATAAGGCGTAACAATATCGATGCAATACGTGCAGACACACGGCGTATATCTACATCTGCTACATCGTAGCTTTGTGTACTACCAATGCGCCACATGGCTTTGCCACGCACCATGTCTACCTTGGCAAACTTGTACAGAACTATGGCTAGGCGTGCCTTAGACTGCAGTTTACGCACGGCCTGTGCTGTAGCCACAACCATACCCAGTTCACGGGTAAACAGCTTGTATGCCCGGTTATGTTCACCCAGAGGCTTCTCAGCACAGACAAATGCAGTTGTGTGGTATATGTGGTGTGCCATAGAATTTAAACAAATTTAGACACCAGTACTACCCCTACCAACATAACTATAAAAGATATTACTTTTATAGCAAGGTGTTTTTTAGAGAAAGATTCGTTAAAATACTTTGGTAGTAATTTTGTAAGCAAATAACCTAGAACAATAATTACAAAAGGCTGAAAACCATTTACAACTTGCACTGCTGAAATAGGTACACGCAAACTAACATATGCAACAATAGACAAACCTGTTATAGACATAATTTCTGTAATAGTACCCAGTACTAGTACAACACCGACATGTCCACGAACAGCGTCATTAAACTGTTTATAATAAGTTGGTATTAAATACAAAACCAAGCCACATAATGCCATACCTACATAAACCCAAAAACCAGTTGACCAGAAAGTTTGTTCCAAAGAAATAAATTTAAAAACAAAAACATGTAGTGCTGTCATAAAAGAAGACAGTAACATTAGTAACAATGTTTTTCTTTTTAGATACCATTTACCATCTACAGAATCTAGCATTACAAATGTCGAACCAAGTAGTATCAACAGTCCGCCGAATAGTGCATAGAAACCAAAATGTTCGTGTAGAAATAAAAAACCTAGCAAAAACCCAAAAACTGGAATGGTTTGGTAAACCATAACAGCACGCGAAGCATCGTCTATTTCTAATGCTTTACAATACGGCATAAATGCCAGAACAAACACTGCCCCGTTTAGCACAGCAATAGTTCTATAAAAAATAGTTATATCTGTAATATGCCCTGGTTGGAATATTAAAATAAACAAAGCCATAACCAGACCAGCAAACCCAGTTGTAATAACAGCCACCTCACCTTTGCCGGTAAAGAACCTTGAAATAACAGCTTTGTCGACATAGTTTACCAAAGACCACAGTATGGTCGGGATAATAGCAATAAAAATCCAGTTCATAACGATATTGTAACACAGTGGTCAACCACAACAAAAACCCCTTCTGAACAACCGGGCAGGCTTGAATTTATTGGGTTTTTAGCACTTGACAAATTACCTAAAAAGGTATATAATACAGGTAGCCTAAATCGCTCTTACAAATTATGGACAGCACATATAAACATAAAAGTATTTTAACATCAGGTGGTAACCTGCTTGTACAATTTTTCAAAAATGAAAAAACCTATTTCTTTTTCATGAGCCCGGACGGTGAATACTTAAACCCAGCAATTTCAAATGTATGGGGCACCGCACTGAGAGAATGGAATTCAAAACCGGAAAAATTAAAAGCAGATTTAGTTCCACATGCAGAAAAAATCTGTAATTTTATTACAGGCTGTGTAAATACACAAAAGACTCCATCCAAAGTACTCTGGGATACAAGAGAAAAACTTGTGGTTTTCCGGAATGTAAACCAACCAGGATTGGAAAAACTGGGTATTAAAATAAAGTTTGCCTAATCTTATCCTCCACCACACAAAAGCCGGACGTAACATACGCCCGGCTTTTTTTATTTTAACACATCTTCTATTTTTATTACCAAATCAGATGGGTTATCGATAACGATAAATGGATTTCCGCGTTCAAGTGTTTCTTTTTTATGCATACCCCATGTAACACCAATACTTTTTATACCAACATGATTTGCTTCAGAAATATCACCTAAAGTATCAGTCACAAAAACAACATCATTACTTAAAAGCCCGTACTTTTCTATTAAAGATTTTAACTTAACTGATTTTGACGTATGAGATTCAAAACCAAGAATATCCGAAAAATACTCCCTAACATGTTCTTTGACAAGGAATTTTTCAATAGTACTAGATGAACCGGATGAACATATTGCAAGCTTGTACTTATTTGCAAGTTCAAGAATAGTACTATGTACTAAATCTTGAATACTGAACTCTGTATGCAAGGCATCATTATAACGTAAAGTGGAACTTTCAGGAAAAACATATTTCCCACTTTTTAAAAGTGTACTTTGAGATTCTATAAAATTACCATGGTTCATTTCTTCAAAGTTTTCCC
>CAIQAW010000073.1 GCA_903869875.1 Candidatus Nomurabacteria bacterium
TGTACATATTATATTAAATAATCATTATACCCTTATATTATAAGTGTTTTACGCCATATTTGTTAAAACCTAAAATATAATGTATAATTACATTATTAATAATAATTAATAGCGCTTGTAGCTCAATGGATAGAGTGACCGTCTTCGGAACGGTTGATGTGGGTTCGATTCCTGCCAGGCGCACAATATGAGTGACAACGAATAAAATATTCGTGGCCACAAGACAAAGACATTCGTATGAACCAAAATACCATAGACCATAGTTTAATACCTAATTATGTTACACACGTAACAAAAACACTTGAAAATGCGGGTTTCGAGGCTTTTCTGGTGGGTGGGTGTGTCCGCGACATGGTCATGGGCAAGGTACCAAAAGACTGGGACATTACTACTAATGCACTGCCTGAGCAAATCATTCCACTATTTGAAAAAACAGTTTATGAGAATACATTTGGAACTGTAGGAGTTTGTGTTCCTCGTGAAACTGACACTGTCCACTCAACACTGTCCGCTGTCCACTATGACATTCTCGAAGTTACACCGTACCGTAAAGAGGGTAAATATGAAGACTTTAGGCACCCAAATGATGTACGTTTCACGAATAACATAGAAGAAGACCTTGTTCGCCGTGACTTTACCATGAATGCCTTGGCATATAGCCTTAGTTCTGCGTATAAAGGACACTCTAACGGACAAATAGTAGACTTATATGGTGGTATACAGGATATAAAGGACAAAACTATTCGTGCAGTTGGAAACCCAAATGACAGGTTTAATGAAGACGCTTTGCGCATGTTACGAGCCGTGAGGTTTTCCACAGTTTTAGGTTTCACCATAAGTTCTGAAACATTTCAAGCCATACTTGACAATGCACATCTTTTACAACATATATCACAAGAACGTATTCGTGATGAATTTATTAAAATAATAGAAAGCCCAACACCAGCTATAGGTGTAGGTTTACTACAAAAGTCTGGCCTGTTGCAATATATAATACCTGAACTTATAGAAGGTATCGGTTGTGTGCAGGGCGGGGTACATATGTACGACGTTTTTGAACACCTTTTAGCTGCACTGGACCATGCTGCCCAAAAGGGGTATTCGACAGACATACGCCTTGCCGCACTACTGCACGACATAGGTAAACCACGTACCAGACGCAAGGGTGAAAAGAAAGAATATACATTCTACGGCCACGAAGTAGTAGGGGCGCGTATGGCAAAAGTTATACTGGAACGCCTACATATGCCAACTAAATCTGTAGAATACATTACCAATATGGTACGCAGACATATGTTTTTCTCTGATACTGAACAAATAACATTGTCTGCAGTACGCCGTATAGTGGCCAGTGTTGGTGCTGACCATATATGGGAATTGATGCAAATACGCGAAGCTGACCGTGCTGGGATGAAGAAGACGGAAGCTTCGTACCGCCTACGCAAATACCATGCCATGATAGAGGAATGTCTACGCGACCCTATATCAGTTAGCCAACTTAAAATAGATGGTAACTACCTAATGCATGATCTAAACATAAAACCCGGACCACGTATGGGCTGGATGTTGCTAGCGCTACTCGAGGAAGTACTCGACGACCCAAATAAAAACACTATTGAATACCTAAGTAAGCGCGTTGGCGAATACGAACAAATGCCCGACACAGAACTTAAAGCCCTAGGCCAAAAAGCGAAGGAAGCGAAGGACGAACTGGAAGGGGAAGAAGTAGCAAAACTACATGCCAAACATGGCATAGGTAAGAAAAAACCTATCGTAAAATAAAAAAACAGCCGTGTGATACGGCTGTTTCGTTTTAGTATCTATGGAACTAGTCATCTATACCATCACCCCCGACAATGAAAGCTTCGTCGGTTTCTTTGTATTCTTTGTCACCCAAATGTGGGAGTTTAAAAAAATTCAATGATTCTCCTTTTTCCAGAATTTGATCTGAATAGACCATAACCAAATTTGAAACAAAAGCTTCTTTCTTTATTGTTATATCTATTCCTTTTTGGAAATAGTTTATTTCATTCCTGTCTCGTAATAAAATTATACATTTTTTTATGTGTAATTCACCTACAAGACATATTCTGGTAGTAGATTCTAATGCCACCAGCATACCTACTTTCAACTCCCTTTTTCCGTAAACCTTTAGTCTACAGGTACCTGCTACGATCAGAAACATAAGTTCATGAGCCTGCCTTTGTTTAAAAAAATGCAGAAAAGTAGAGTAGCATATGCTGGCAATTCTGCCCTGAATATTTTGCTCGCCGATCAGATCCACTAATCTAACAAGCTCGGACTGTATATTTGAATTTTCCATTTTACTTTTTTTGCTTAGAATACCACCTACAGATACGTATGTCAAACAAAAAAACCCAGGTCGTACAGACCTGGGTTTAAATAAATTTCTTTAAAAAGCTATCTGCGTGCAAGATGCTTCATGCTATGTTCCTTTTGCCCCGTAACCTCGTCAACAATAGGTAACCAGTTTGGTAAAAATACTTTTTGGTTTTTATTACTTAACTCTACCTCTAAGTATTTTTTACCAGGGTGTGGTTTTATCAGGGTATCAAACTCCATATACTGGTTTTGATTAACAAACAATGTTCTGTTTTTATGTAATGTTTGATAATCAGGGTCAGCATTTTTTAAAAAAGCATTATACTCTGTTTCCAGAATTTTACTTTCTTGTTCAAAACGAACAATAGGGTCAGGGGAATCTTTCTTTTGATTAAAAGAATAAGTACCAAACCGACCTTGTGAACGGCTTCGAACACGTTCACTTAAATCAGCATGTTTAGAAATTAAGTAAGTTTGTGCTATACGAACAGAAGCTTTGTAAACATCTTTTGGAAAATCATTTACTGTAAACTTTGGGTCGATTAAATACTTGCGCTCAATCTCGGAAGGTTCAGGTAAACCTAAGGAATGGTACAATTCCTTAAAAAAGTTTTTTTGCTTACCTACAAAAGTAGCATAACCATTGTCGATGATTCTAAAATGTGTGTGTCCAATCCATGCGTTTTGTGTTTTCAAATCTAATTCACGAGCCTGTTCTGGAGTTTCTTTTCTTGCACTATTATTAGCAAGGGTATAGAAATCTTCTTTACCATTAGCTGCGGTCAACAAATGAAAAACTGCATCGTATTGTTCATCTCGAAGAGAAACAATATTGTGCCCGGCATTCTTAATAATCCTCTCAAACGCATTTTCGGACATGTAAGCACGTGCATCTAATGCACCCCTGTCACATAAAATAATTGGGTTTTTACCTTCTGATTGATAGGCAAGTGCAATTTCGTATGCCTTCTTTTCTGAAGAAAGAATTAGTTGCAGAACTTTTTCCTGAAAGTCTTTTTCAGTTGGAAGAAAACCTTTATTTAAAAGTATTGTGGCAGCTTCAGGTACAATTATTGGTGTAAGGTTTCTTTTTAAAAGTTCAGTGGCACTTCGCTTTAAGACACTTGTCTTTCCTGCACAAGGACCACCTGTAACAACAACACGAGATACTGGTTTTTTTGGTTTATTGAATTTTGACATAACTAATTTGGTTTAATTTAAAATATTTATACATTATTTTGCATAAAAAGTCAAAACCCCGAGTTTGTGTAACTCGGGGTTATAAAATCAACTTACCAATTTGCTCAAATCCTGGTTTCTTTCATTGTTAAGTTTCTTTGAAATATTTAATCCAGCTGGCCCAGAAGACAGATTGCTGTCCAGGTCCATAACTAATAGTACACTCTGATTAACTAATAATAATTTTTTATCAGTCTCAGACATAGAAATTAATTGTTCGTACATTGCTCGGTTTTCAAAAAAAAGTATAGCGGACCTGAAAGGTACTCCATTAAGGTACCCAGTAAGGCCACCGACCTTTTCACCTTTGAAAAACAGTCCTTCTTCTGTTTCATAAGAAGCGGTACAAGTAATACCGGCACTTCTAGTTTGATATGGATTTTCATCATCCAGCGCCAACATAAAGCCAGTTTGTTTTTCTTCTTTCTGAAAAAAATCTGTTAAATTTTTTAAAACTGTAACAGATTGTGGGTACCTAATAGGGCATGATTCAACAATGTCTCTAGCTAATTGTGTTATAAAGTTCATGATGTGTGTTTGGTGTTTTAATATACATTAACAATAAACACACAAACAAGCAATAAAAAAACCTAAGCCATACAGACTTAGGTTTTTTTATTATATTTCTACATCTACCATTATAGGGCAGTGGTCGGAACCCATGTAGTCGGTCAGTGTTTCAAACTTTTTTATTTTTGGTACCAAACCAGCTGAAGCAAAGAAATAGTCTATACGCCAACCAACGTTACGGTCGCGAGCAGCGGTTTTCTGGTCCCAGTATGTATACACATCCTTAATGTTTCCGTGTATGTGTCGAAACATATCAGTGTAACCATGGTCTACAACTTCGTCCAACCACTCACGTTCGATGGGTAGGAAACCAGTGTTGTCTGCATTTTCCTTGGGCCGGGCAAGGTCTATTTCTGTGTGGGCAGTGTTTACGTCGCCACAGAACAGTACCATGCTACCTTTTTTCTGTAGTCCATCTACATATTTTAAATACGCGTCATAAAACTTTAGTTTATAATCTAAACGTTCAGGACCACCGCCACCGTTAGGGAAGTATGTGTTAATCAGTACAATGGGGTTTGTTTTATTTTGTATCGTTGTTACGATGTTACGGCCTTCTACATCAAAAACTTCGTTACCTATACCGTTTACTGGTGCTGTAACATCGAAACCATCTTTAATATAAAAACCAACACCACTGTAGCCCTTACGTGCACGTGAAGCAGATACATATAATGTATAGCCGTGTACGTGTTGGTATTCGGCAGGTATTTGTTCAAGTTCAGCCTTTATTTCTTGTAAACAAAGTATGTCGGGTTTGTATTTAGTCAGCAATGGGTCTAAATTGCCTTGTTTTATAGTAGCCCGCAGGCCGTTAAGATCCGGAAGAGCACACGTCTGAA
>CAIQAW010000074.1 GCA_903869875.1 Candidatus Nomurabacteria bacterium
AACTTCTACGTCTTTTTTTGTTTCTTCTATTGATATATTTTGTTCCCCTTTTATTTCTGAAATTTCTTCACTGGCTTGTTTTTCTGCTTTTTCTTCCCCCTCTATTACTGTTGCATTAATACCCTGAACTGCTTCAATATCTGAATGTTCCGCCCCAGAATAAGCCGTGACAATACTTTCTGCCTTTTGATTGTTTTGAGATACCCTATCTTTTATGTCTGTAACTGCACTTCCAAAATCCGCGAGAGCTTCTTCTGGGGTAAGTTCAACAACTTCCAAAACTTCGGGGGTTGTTGGAGGTTTTTCACTTTCTAATGTTGTCATTTTTTCGCCTTGGTTCATAGCATATTTTTTATGTTTTGTGATAACTTTTCAATCTTGCGTTGGTCTATGCCTCTTTTTATCGCTTTAACTTGCTCGTCACGCCATTTTTCCAGACGATGAACTTCCGTCCCAAATTTACTTTGGATTTCTTTTATCTTGGCAATTTTTTCTTTAGCATCCATTTTTGTAAAATTATCCCTTGCGAGTTGCGTTAATTGTGTTTATGTCATCAATCATTTCACCACTATGGCTCTGCATAAATTCACGAGCTTGATTGTTTACGACATCATAAGCATTAAGATTTTCCATTCCACTATAACCCCAACCACCCTTAGCTTCATTTTTTTGACCTTTCCAATAATCAACAGTTTTAGTAAATAATCCACTAATGTTACCGAGATACACTTTGTCTCCAGTAACAATTTCACCTTTCTTCGTCCTATTCCAACCAAACTCTTCTCTGCCAGAATTTGAAAGATGTTTGCAAAGATTATCGAACTTTTCCACAGCTTCCTTTTTTTTGCCTTGCAAATAAGATCGAATCTCTGCTGTGGTATTAGGATCTAAAGAATCTTGCACCATTGAAACTGTATTAAAAAACTGGACGACCGTTTCTATACCCTCTTTGCCTTTTAAATTATTTAATTCTTTACCCAATGTTTCAATGTCGCCAAGCACCTTTTCTCTCCTCTCTTTTGTTTCTTTATTTTCAAAAACATTTGTTACTTTTTCAAACATTCCCATAAAATTATTTATTTTTAACTCTAATAATTTCGACTATTTATAATAAAAAACTGGCAGTGTGCCAGCTAAGACGCAAAAAGCTCCTAGCCAGCGATAATCCGAAGATTACCCATACCCCTTTCGGGATATGACACAACCAGTGCGAACTCTGACTAGGAGTTCTTTATACTGGTTGTGTTTTTCGACCATACCTTTGTTGCCAAAGGGTTAGGTCTCCTTATTAAGTTGTACTTTTATATATTAGCATTTTGGGTTAATTTTTTCCATAGCCCCCGCCAAAAAAAGAAGCTCCGCGCGCATTCCCTCCCAGACCCTTCCTGCGCGCGGAATCCAAATCCCAAACCCCGCCGAATTTCAAAAAAGATTAGCCGAAGTTTTGCGAAATCCTTTTCCCAGAAAATTGCTTTCGCAAAACTTCGTCCGCTTTGTATTTAGCGTTTTCCCGCACTTTCCATTTTGGAAAGCTCTGTGCTTCGCACAGAGGCGCTTCAGCGCGCGGGGAACGCTGTATCAGCGATTTTGAAAATAGGTTCTAACTTGGTACAATAGACACACATAGTAAAAAGGCTTCCAAAGAGCCTTTTTACTATGTGCGGGATAAGAGAATCGAACTCTTGCCAACAGTTTGGAAAACTGTGGTTCTACCACTAAACCAATCCCGCAATATTTTGATTGGTTCGCTTCAAAGCTTAGTTTAAGGTGAATCGAATCGCCCTTATCACTTCGTGCCACAGATGTCCCCCGGACATCTGGGTTGTGTTTCCTGCTTCAAAACTTAGTCGGGGTGCCGGGAATCGAACCCGGCCCTTATGTTCCCAAAACATAGATACTACCGATATACTACACCCCGACTAAGTTTTTAAACAGCACACAACCCCCACACATAGATACTACTCTTATATCCTACGTGGGGCACAGCTTTTATGCTACCAATTGTTTTTAATAACAGTGCTTATTATTGCATATATATAGGTTTATTTCAAGTGGTGTCCAAATATAAAACCCTCCGTAAGGAGGGGTTTATATATGCCGTACTATCAGGTCGATTTATGAAAGTGCTATTTTACAGCGTCTTTCAATGCCTTTGCAGGGCGGAACTTAGGAACGTTCGTAGCTGCAACTTTAACTGCTTCACCTGTTTTAGGGTTACGTGCCATACGAGCTGGACGTGCCTTAACTGAGAAGATACCTAGACCTGCAATAGATACTTCGTTTCCACTTTTTAGGGTTTTAACGATAGCACCTAGTATAGCCTCGATTACTTCTTCTGATTGTACTTTAGTACCGCCAATCATTGTATGAACCAGTTCTGCTAGATTTGCTTTATTCATAGTATTTTTGATTATATGTAATGCGCGACCATGTAATGTTAACTTATACACACGACAGTATAAGCTATATCTATTATACAAAATAAGGGTTTTTTAACGCAATAGGTAGGCTATTGACCCGTATTTGCTTTTGTTGTTTATTATTTTCAATAAAATCTAGATTTGGTAAGGTTTTTTTGAATTCGCGCGATAAAAATAAAACACCTCGTATGAGGTGTTTTATTTTATCGTGCGAATTCTGTAACTCTGTTTTCCCGAATCAATGTTACCCCGTATGAAAGATTACTTCATACGGGGCAGGCCTTTATTTATTATTTATCTTGCAAATTCGGTAACGCGGTTTTCTCTTATAAGAGTCACTTTGATCTCCCCGGGGTATTTTAGTTCGCGTTCTATAGATACTGCTATGTCGCGGGCAAGTTTTTTCGCTTCTGCATCAGAAACTTTTTCTGGTGTTACAAATACGCGTATTTCACGGCCAGCTTGTAATGCATAACTGCGTTCTACACCAGGGAACTTTGTAGTTATGGCTTCAAGGTCTGCAAGGCGTTTAACGTATTGTTCAACACTATCACGGCGGGCACCTGGGCGTCCACCAGAAATATGGTCGGCAACTTGAACAATAACAGATTCGAGTGATTCGTGTGGGTATTCGTTGTGGTGGCTTTTCATTGCATCTATAATGCGTGTGTCTACACCAAACTTTTCTAATATACGCATACCAATGTTTACATGTGTACCTTCAACTTCATGGTCCAATGCCTTGCCTATGTCGTGTACTAGTGCGCCGGCCTTGGCTATGGCTACATCGGCACCAAGTTCCTCTGCCAACATTGCTGCTATGTATGCTGTTTCTACAGAATGTTGCAATACGTTTTGCCCGTAGCTGGTACGGTAGGCAAGTCGGCCAAGTATTTGTACAACGCCGGGTGGTAGTTGTAATACACCTGTTTCGTATACAGCGGCTTCACCGCGTTCTGTCATTGTTTGGTTTATGTTTTCTTGGGCCTTCGCTATTTCTTCTTCTATACGTGCGGGTTGTATACGTCCGTCAGATATTAGTGCCTCTAGTGCTGTTTTTGCAACTTGTCTACGAACTGGGTCAAATGCTGAAATAACAATGGTTTCAGGGGACTCGTCTACCAACAGTTCTACACCAGCCATGCGTTCAAATGTTTTTATATTACGGCCTTCTTTACCTATAATTTTACCTTTAATGTCGCTGTTTTCCAGTGTTATAGAAGATGTAACATGTTCCTGCACAGTAGATGTAGAAAGCCGTTGCATTGTACTGGTTAGAATTTCGCGGGCACGTAGTTCGAAACGGTCTTGGTGTGACTGTTCAAGTTTTTGTAAACGTAGGGCAATATCGTCTTCGTAACGTTTTGCAGTTATAGACATTAGTTGGTCGCGGGCTTCGTCTATAGACATACGCGACACATGTTCTAGTTCTAACATTACACGTGCCTCTATGTTTTTAATATTTTCCTTTATTGTGCGTATGTCGTCGGCCTGTTTTTTTAAAGTGTCAGCTTCGCGGTTTAGTTCTTCTTGGCGGATGTCTAACATGTCTTCGCGTTTCTGAACGCGCATTTCTAATGTTTTAGCCTCGTGTTCTTTTTCGCGGGCCATCATTTTTATTTCACGTTCACGAGACTCTGCATTGTGGCGGGCGCCTTCGATAATTTTCAAAGCCTCGTCCTTAGCGGCGAGTTCCATTTTTTTAAGTTCAAGTTCTAGACTACCGCGTTTGCCCTGCATATATAGGGTGCGTAATATAAAACCGGCTATAAGGCCAGCGCCAGCCAGTAGGTAGGGGAATAAGTGCATGAAGACATTATATAGTGGATAGTGGACAGTGTACAGTGGACAGTGAAAAATAAAAAAAGGACCCCGCGTAAGCTAAGGGTCCCCAAGGGCGAAGATAAAAAAATTAACGTCTAAATTATTAATTCTATCTTATATCTTTGTAAAAGAGATTAATGTTCAGAAGATCTTTGCTTCAGGATTGTGCTGGGTCCCTATCTCTACATTCTTCTGTGTATGTATCTTAGACACATCATTTGCTTTATAAGTCTAAAAGTGAGTAATACTCCTTTTTGACCGCCAGCCTCTTTTACATCGTTATTTATTGTTCATACCCACCGCTGTTTCAGTGTAATAAACATGTACTAATAACTGAAGTGCTTACGGGCACTAATGTTATCTCCATACGTAACTAAATAACTTATAAAACAAGTATAGCACATGCATAGAATTTGTCAAGCTTTTCGTATAGGTTCAATAGCTTGGCACCATTTGATGGAATATCATTAAATACATGTCATACACCACAAACAAAAACATGCCCCGAATCAGACGTGAAGCAGCT
>CAIQAW010000075.1 GCA_903869875.1 Candidatus Nomurabacteria bacterium
GAGTTTAAGTTTTTAACTTCAATCTTTGTGCCAAGTTTATTTTGATCTGGTGATATTGAAATGTTTAGTTCTACACGCATTTCGCCTTTTTCCATATTTGCGTCAGATGCACCTAGTGCTTGTAACAGTAGTTGTAGTTCACGGCCAAATGCCCCAGCTTGTTCGGGTGTATGCATAACTGGTTCTGTAACCAGTTCCATTAGTGGTACACCTGCACGGTTGTAGTCTATTAACGAACCATCTGCACCATGTTTAGAATTGGCAGTGTCTTCTTCTAGATGTATACGAGTTATATCTACTCCAAGTAAATTACCTCCAGAAACTATTGGATATTTAAACTGACTTATCTGATAACCTTTTGGGATGTCTGGGTAGAAATAGTTTTTGCGGTCAAATTCTGTAAAGTTAGCAATGTTTCCGTTCAAAGCCAAACCAACACGTATAACATGTTCCACTGCCTTTTGGTTTATAACCGGTATTGTACCTGGGTAAGCCATAGAAACAGGGTCTATGTTTACGTTCGGGTTTGTTTCGTCGGGGTTGTTACGTGCTGAAGAAAACATTTTGGTCTCTGTTTTCAGTTCGGCGTGTATTTCTAACGCCAACGTTGGGTAATATGTTGTCATATTGGAATAGTATACCCCGTAGTAGAACTTTTGAAAAGACTTATGTAGTCAGATTAAATTCAGTAAAAAGTTCACTACGGGGCAGGCCGGGTAGTGAGGTGAATCTACTACCCGGCAGGGCTTGCCGGGTAGTGTAAGCTAAATGCTTCTACTACCCGGCAAAATAAGTCTTATTCTTCAACCATTTCTTCTACTTCCTCCTTCACTTCCTCTATTTCGTTTTCGCGAAGTATAGCAATCAGTCCATCAGAGAATGTTTTTACAGAAACATCGTCGAAAAGTGATATTGCATAAACAGGCTTACCTGTTGCTGTTTTGAACTTATCTATAGCTTTTTGAATTAATGCATTTTCTGTAACCTGTAACCCGTCACCTGTAACCTTTGCAAAGACATCAGTCTTTGTCAACACTATCACTTCGTCTTTGTCAGTAAGTTTAGTGTCGTAGGTTTCCAGTTCCTTGCGTATGGTGTTATATGCACCCAACATGTCTTCGATAGAAGAAACTCCGTCGGCTACCATAGTGCCGTTTTCGTCTGTCATATGTTCAAAAGAAACTAAATGCACCAACATACGTGTACGTTTAATGTGGCGAAGGAATTTAAAACCAAGACCACGGCCGGCACTGGCACCCTCGATCAAACCAGGAATGTCTGCAATAATGTAACCATGGTATGCACCTAGGTTTGGGTCTAATGTAGTAAACGCGTATGCACCTATTTTAGCTTGGGCATTAGTAATGCCGTTTAGTAGAGACGACTTACCTGCATTTGGTAGTCCGATCAAACCAATGTCGGCTATTAGTTCCAGTGTAATTTTAAATTCAGCTTCCTCACCTTTTTTACCAGGAGTAGCCTTTTCTGGAGTAACATTTATTGAACTTTTAAAATGTTCGTTACCCATACCACCGGCACCACCGGTAACTATCATTGCAACTTGGCCTTCGTGTTTAAGTTCAAAAGCATAACCTGTTTTAAGGTTTTCTATTGTTGAACCGATTGGTATATCTATATAGATGTCGTCGCCATCAGAACCGTGTTTACTGCCACCCATACCTGGTTCAGCATCCTTAGCAGAAAATTCACGCAAAGATTTGTATTTAGCTAACAATGTAACATCGCGAACACCGCGTAGGTATACATCGCCGCCTTTACCACCGTTGCCACCGTTAGGTCCACCACGGTCAATATACTTTTCCTGACGCCAACGAACAACGCCGTCGCCGCCTTTACCGCCTGTTGCTTTAATGGTTATTTCGTCTATTAACATGCGTGCAGTATAGCACGATTAACGCCATTTGACGAACGGCATAAATTGTTTCATCAGGAATTATCTATTTCTAACTTTTGTCAGAATTCTATATATCAGCGGTATGGCACGGCTTAGTATTTGCAAACTAAACATAAAACCCATAACTAAAATTATAAAGTTTTCTATATTGTGTGTTATACGCAGTGCTTGGTAACTGAAAACATAACCCAACATAACCACAGCGGTAACCCATATTAACGAACCGAAGAACTCGGCCCAGAAATATATTTTAAATTTTATTTTTGTATACCCTGCATATGCAAGTATAAAATGGTTTATACCACCAACTAAAAACTTGGTAAAAAATATTGGCCAGAAAGGTTTTTCTTGTAATACCGGAAACATTTTTGTAACTTGCTCTTCAGACTTTTTTAAGAAACTGCTGTTCGGAAAATACCTGCCTAACAATGCCCCACCCTGGTACCATAGTAGTGTTTTAGCTACTGCACCCAAAAAACACGCCACCCACACCCACCATAGCGACAGGTGTCCGATATGCGCAAAAATACCACCTAATAACAAGGTGGCTTCGCCTTCGATTATCAAACCAAAGAAAAGTATGGCATATGCCCACATTGCATGGCTTTCAATCAAGTATTGAAGAAATGCAAAACCATGCCCGTGCATATTATTCGTTTTCGAGTTTTAGAATTTTAGTTCCAAGCCAGTTTATAATAGACACTATTATCGAACCATATAATGCAGCTGTTAGTGTGTCTACTGCAAAACCACGTACAATACCACTACCTAAGAAGTAGAATATGGCACCGTTTATAGCTATAGAAAACAAACCAAGTGTAAGTATGTTTATAGGTAGTGTTAGTATGTTTATAATTGGTTTTACAACCATGTTTATAACTGTTAGACATGCGCCAACTATTGCCGCTATGTACCAAGGGTTAACATGTATTGTGTCTGGTATAAAATATGCCGCACCATATACGCCCGCTGATAGTAATGCAATGTGTAATATTAGTTTCATATATTTATTATACCCCCACACCTATTTTTTTGAAATAGGTGTGCAGGCAAGCTATGCAATTAAACTGTCGACAACCTTTTTAACTAATGCACCGTCGGCTTTACCTTTTAGGTCACGCATTATTTCTGCCATTACCATACCCTTCTTAGTATCAGGTGTAAATGTAGACTTTTTGTTTTCTACAAATGTAGTTATTTCAGCTTCAGACATAAGTGTTGGCAGGAATTCCATCAGTACTGCTAGTTGGGCAGATTCTTCTGCAACTAGGTCGGGTCTGTTGCCTGTAGTGTACTGTTCTATACTGTCTTTTCTTTGTTTTGAAAGTTTAGTTATAACTGCCACCACTTCTTCGTCGGTTAGCATTTCTTGGGGTTTCTTGCCACTGGCCACCAGGTGGTTAGTACATGCAGACAAAACACCACGTAGTGTGTCCAGTCTTACAGCGTCTTTGGCGCGCATTGCGTCTTTTATTAATTCGCGTATTTGTTCATGAAGTGTCATGAACATAGTATACAGCGAATAGCGAAAAGCGTACAGGGTGTGTAAATTCCACTATTCCCTTTACCCTGTTCACTATACACTAACATGCTATAATATATAGCATGAATATTATTTTCCTCGATACAGAAACTACAGGTATAAACACCACTGACTACCTTTGTCAGTTGGCATATAAAACTGGTGACGAAATTTTCTGCGAACTATACAAACCACCACTACGTATACCAGCCGAAGCCAGTGCTGTAACACATATTTCAAACAAAATGGTAGCCGACAAACCTGCCTTTCGTGACAGTGCCGACTATGCACCACTTAAGTTAATGCTAGAAGACGAAAACAACGTTATGGTAGCCCACAATGCCAAGTTCGACGTGGGTATGATAGTTAAGGAAGGCATACAACCTAAAAACGTTATCTGTACACTACGTGTTGCCCGTGCCTTAGACCCTGAAAACAAACTACCGCAACATAAACTACAATTTCTACGTTACTATTTAGACATAGATATCGAGGCTCAGGCCCACGACGCATTGGGTGACGTATTGGTTTTAGAAAAACTTTTTGAAAGGTTGTTTGATAAAATAAAAACTGAGAAAAATATTTCCGACGAAGAAGTTTTACAACATATGTTAGACATTTCTGCACGACCATCGCTGATGGGTATGTTTTCGTTCGGTAAATACAATGGCAAAACTGTGGCCGAGGTAGCCGGCACTGACCGCGGGTATTTGGAATGGTTTTTAAATACAAAGGAAAAAGAAAGCCCCGACGACGAAGACTGGATATATACATTGCGGTACTACTTAGGTAAATTGTAAAATTTTAAAGCCCCGAATGTAAAACACTGGGGCTTTTTTGATTTTTAAACTAGATTTTTTCGCAGACAATGAAATCGCAGTCACCATAATTTTCTTTTAAACCGTGTCCTGTAATCATCGGCTCTAAAATTTCTGATTCTGTTCTTGCAATGAAAGCACTTAAGTAGAAACTTTCATCATTAGCATTAAAAAAAATGTTAGATCTTTCCTTAGAAAAAGCTATGATGTCAGAGATTAAAAACCCTTCCATTTTTTTTATTGCTGTTTTTCTGTTGATCATCTTTAATGCACCTAACAGATAGTTCGGCGCATTCTTGATCGGCTTGAAACCACGAGCTTTTAGATATGTAACCACATCTTCTGGTTTTAATGCATCTAGAGGGCTGTCGGCGTCTGTTGCATTCTCAAAATCCTTAATTACTCGAACGAAGTAAATTGTTTTTTCTTCGCCTTCTTTTTTAAGCTTTATTGTTGCACCACCAAGCTTAGAATGGTCGATGCTTGTTTGCTTTGAAACATTGTACGGGCTGTTTACGGGTTTAACCCTTAAACTAAAGAACTTTTTGTTTTTCATATACTAAATTGATTATTTTTTATTATTATAGCATAAATATTATAAATATCAAACATCGCGTATAGGTTCAATAGCTTGGCACCATTTGATGGAATATCATTAAATACATGTCATACACCACAAACAAAAACATGCCCCGAATCAGACGTGAAGCAGC
>CAIQAW010000076.1 GCA_903869875.1 Candidatus Nomurabacteria bacterium
ATGCTAGAATACCGATGATGGCAATAACAACCAACAATTCGATAAGTGTAAAACCTTTGTTTTGAGTTTTCATGAATTATAAATTATATTAATAGTATTACTAATATTATACATGCTAACAAAAATATATACAACCAAAACAAAAACCGCCCAAGGCGGTTTTTGTTTAAAAAGATATAAATCTAATTAAGGGCAAACTGTGAATGCTGTGCCTAGTGCCATTGTTGTTACAATTTTACCTGCACCGTTTGAGTCTACACAGAAGTAACCTGCGCCAGTTGTTTTAAGTGCAACAGCGGCTGCCCATGCAGCACCAGTTGAATCTGTATAACCGTATGCTGTAGAACCAGCAGCAGCTGCAGCAGCCTTTAAGCCTTCTTGTGCACCTGGGTTTGCATCGAACACACCTGTACATGTTGTTATAACACCAAGTGATGTTATGTTACATGTTATAGATGTACCGTATGTGTTGTTTGTATCGTAATACAATGCAGCTTGAGCACGGATATTAGCCATGTTAGCCTTTATTGCAGCGTCTGCACCTTTAGTACGTGCACTGTTTAGAGATGCAAGAACTACTGATGCTAGAATACCGATGATGGCAATAACAACCAACAATTCGATAAGTGTAAAACCTTTGTTTTGAGTTTTCATGAATTAAATTTAAAATTATTAATATTTGATAATTATCACTGTTAGTGTAAGTGGCATACATACACACGACCTGATAATACATATATTTTACCACGCTTATTCTATAAAACGCAATGTATAATTACAATATGTGGATAACTGACATATTAGAAAACAAAAAAACACTTTTTGAAAGTGTTTTTTTGTTTTCCTAGCTTACACCCCCCGCAATGTTGTATATCGGCATTAGAACTGAAGTTAGTAGTATACCTACGCCTAGACCCAAACCGACTATCATTACAGGTTCTATCAACCCTACTAATGTGTCTACAGCATCGTCGACTTCGCGTTTATAGAAACGCGCAAGTGTTTTTAATATCTGCCCCATTGAACCTGTTTCTTCACCAACTTTAATCATCTGAATTAAAATTTGTGGTACGTAAATTGAACCAGATATACCGGCAGAAAAAGTACTACCGCTTTTAACACGATCACTGGCTGTTTTAAGTATGTCTTCATAGACAGAATTACCAACAACGTTACCTGTAATTTCTATTGCACGAATTATAGGTATACCAGAGGCCAACATTGTGTCCATGTTGTCAGCTATTCTAGCCAAATAAACTTTTTTATAAAGCGGACCAATAATAGGTACTGTAATTTTTATTTTATCTAAATATTTTTTACCTACTGGTTGATTTAGAAGAACAGCTAAATAACCAACAACAGCCACAACTGCAATTAATATAAATACACCGTAATGAACCATGCCGTTTGAAAGTCCGATTATTACTTTTGTATAAAAAGGCACAGCTTGACCTGACTGTTCTATAATAGCTGAAAGTTTTGGTATAACCATAACAAACATTAGAACCATAACAGTTATAAAAACACCAACGACAAAGGCCGGGTATATAAGTGCATTTTTAGTTTTACTATTTAATGCGTATTGACGGTCTAGGTATTCTGACAAATACAGAAAAACTTCTATTAGCTTACCAGACTCTTCTCCGGCACGAACCATAGCAATATAAAACGCGGAAAATACTGTTGGGTGTTTTGCCAAAGATTCTGATATTGATGTGCCCGCCTGCAAGTCTTCGGCTACGCGAGCAAGTTTTTTACCCAGTGAAGGGTTTTCAGTATTTGTTGCTAAAAGTTGAAAAGCTTTCAATGCAGAAACCTGGGCTTCGAACAATGTCGAAATCTGACGCGACATTATAACAATGTCTTTCATTGGTATTCTTTCGAATAAAACCATAGACAAACCTTTTTTTTCTTCTACGTCGTGTATTGTTGTTACTATCAAACCACGTCGGCCTAGTGCAGACAAAGCCAAGTCGCGACTTGGTGCTTCTACAACACCTTCGGTTCTGGCACCTTTTTCATCTACTGCTTGGTAACGATAGTTCATATTTGTTTAGTATAACACAATGTGTTTTTAAAATTTATTATTGTAAACCACGTGGGTTTGGCGAATATTGCAATGCAGATTCCATTGTAATCTGGCCAGTTTTAACAAGTTCCATCAAAGAACGGTTCATGTCTACCATGCCTGATTCAAAAGAAGTTTCTACAACAACACCTATTTCATGTGTACGTTTTTCACGGATAAGGTTTGCAATAGCTGGCGAATTTATAAGTAGTTCATATGCTGGTACACGGCCACCAGTTATACATGGTATAAGTCTTTGTGAAAATATACCTAGCAATGACGAAGATAGTTGTAAGCGAACTTGGTCTTGTTGTTCTGCAGGGAAAGAATCTATAATACGGTCAATTGTTTGTGCGGCGTTGTTGGTGTGTAGTGTAGCTAACACTAGGTGGCCTGTTTCAGCGGCAGTTACAGCAGTGGCAATGGTTTCTTTGTCGCGCATTTCACCTATTAATATAACGTTTACGTCTTCACGGAAAGCTGCGTTTAGTGCAGTTGGAAAATCTACAGTATCTATACCGGCTTCACGTTGATGTATCAAAGATTTTTTCTGTGTGTAGATATATTCTATTGGGTCTTCTACTGTTAGTATGTGTGCTGCGCGTTTTGTGTTTATTATTTCTACCATCGCAGCTAGTGTAGTAGATTTACCTTGGCCAACTGGACCGACAACAAGGAAAAACCCTTGTCTAGCCATAGCAAAGTTTTCTATGGTTGGTGGTAGTTGCAAGTCTTTTAAAGTTTTAACTTCAGGTATCAGACGAAGTGTAAAACAAGACATACCTTTTTGTATAAAAGCATTTCCACGTAGACGCCATTTTTCTTTATGAGTGTACGCAAAATCTGCCTCGTTTGTTTCAGTAAACTTTTTATAAATACGTTCACCACAAAGTAACGCCAAAATAGAATTTGTAGTTTCTAGATCAAGCACAGGTGCATCAGACATGTTTGTAAGTTCACCGTTTATACGCAACAGTGGTTGCATACCAACAGAAAAATGTATATCCGAAGCCCCTTGGGCTATCATTGTATCTATAAGTTTACTAATTATGCTTTCCATACTATGAGGTTAGTTTTTTAGTTATAATGCCTTCAACGTGTGTAACTACGTCTGTTGGTATAATGTTTGCTTTTATAAGGTAGCCGTCGGCATGTAGTTCTTCGCTTCTGGCTATGTCTGAAGCCTGCCCGCGGTTAGACAAGTATACTTTTATTGCATTGTCGGCAAGATGTTCAGTGTTTATTTTTTCTAATAATTCAAAACCATCCATGCCGGGCATCATAATGTCCATTAGTAATACTGCTGGTTTTAAACCATTTTTCAATTTTTCTAAAGCTGACTCTGCTGACAGTGCTGTGTCTACATTGTAGCCAGCCTGAGTAAAACGCAATGCATACATGTCTAGCAAAAAACTGTCGTCGTCGATTATAAGTATAGTGTGTTGTTCTATCATAATATATAGTATACCTTGTATTAAAATTATTACAAAATAATAATACAAAAATATGTTAATCTCTGTCGTCGGCTAGGTTAAACACTTCTGTCATTGGTATTTCGCCTTGTAAACTTTTCAGAAAACCGTCTTCGCGCATAGTTATAAAGCCTTTTGTTCTGGCTAGTTTATATATGTCCGAGTCTGAAGGAGTTTTAAGTATCAAGCTCTGCATGTCGCGGTCTATTTTAAATACTTCATGCACACCAACACGGCCTTTTGTTCCTGTTGGAGATTCCGGTGAAGGTACCGTGTCTATTATAGTAGCCGGTAGTGGGTAGTCTTTTTTATATTGTTCGGGTAAGTCTGCAAAGTATTTTTCATACTGCTCTGCAACTACAGGCAACATCGGTACTTCTTTGCGTGCTGAAGGGTGTGTATGTCTAACTAGACGTTGTGCCATAGCCAATATCAAAGTTGGGCCAATCAGATATGGGTCTACACCCATGTCTATTAAACGTGGCACTACACCGGCCGCACTGTTGGTGTGCAGTGTAGACAAAACCAGGTGTCCAGTTAGTGCAGCTTGAATAGCCAGCTGGGCTGTTTCTTTGTCGCGTATTTCCCCCACCATTATAATGTTCGGGTCCTGACGTAGTATTGAACGTAGTCCTGACGCAAATGTGTAACCGATGTCCGGCATAACTTGCGACTGGTTTACCATAGGTATGTTGTATTCTACTGGGTCTTCTAATGAAACAACGTTAAGTTTTTCGCGGTCTAGTTCGTTTAACATTGAATACAGTGTTGTAGATTTACCTGAACCTGTAGGTCCAGTTATTAAAATCAAACCGTATGGTTTTGTTAGTGCTTCTCTAACTAAACTTAAATTTCTAGCTGACAGACCTATAGAATCTAGGGCCTTAACACCTTGGTCAGAATCTAAAATACGTATAACAATTTTTTCACCATAAACTGCTGGAAATGTAGATACACGGAAGTCTACTTTGCGTCCATCAATTTTAGTTGAAAAAGACCCGTCTTGTGGTTTACGTTTTTCGTCCAAACGTAGTTTAGATAAAATTTTAATTCTGGCTATAACACCACTGTATGTGTTTAATGGTAACACTAACGAAGTATGCAATATGCCGTCTACACGGAAACGCACTAGAACTTTTTCTCCGCTGTTTTCTATGTGTATATCAGAAGCGTCGCCCTCTATAGCGTGGCGTAGTATAACTGCAACAATTTTTATTATCGGTGCGTCTTCGACTATTTTGTTCTGATCAGTGGCAATGTTTTTCTGACTACCAACTTCGTTTGAAGCTGCAGCTAGTTCGCCGTCTATAGAATCGAAATCTGTCAGGGCTTGACCAACTTCACCAGTCAGGCCACTGTACCTTTTTAAAACCAAAGACAGGTCGTCTGAAGTAATAAGAAAAATTTTAAAAGCAAAGCCTTCTTTACTAGCTATAAACTGTAGTGCATTTGAAGCTTCGGTGTGGTCTGGATCTGTCATGCCGACTTCCAAAATACCGTCTTTCATGTCTATGGGCACTATGTGGTAGTGTTCAGCAGACTCGATAGGTATGTATTTTAAAATTTCGTCAGTTATATTTTTTAAATCTACATTTTTAGTTGGTATACCAAAATACGCACCTTTTGCGTCGCGTAGTGCATATGGGTCTACACCTGCATCTACCAGAGCAACATCTAAAGTGTCGATACCTTCAGTACCAATTTTAGACTGAGCTTCCTGAATTTGCGATTCAGTTGCTTTTTTTTGTTCTAGAAGAGTGTCTATGTAACTCATAATTATTTCTTCTTAGTAGTTTTAGTGGTTGGTAATGCAGTCGGTGGTGTAGTACTTGGTGTGGTGTTGTTTTGTATTGTAGTGTCTACAGCTGGAGTAGTTATGTTTATTAGATCAGAATCTAACGGTGCAAAAGGGTTGGCACGGCCTATCAAAGAAGAATCTTGTAGCACTATAGACTGTGTGTAGTCTTGTAAACTTTTATAAACTGAGTTTTCAAAAAAACTAGTGGCTAAAGTTATATTTCTAATTTTTGACAGAGAAGTTACAAACTTCTGACTAAGTTCCTTTGTTGTGTCTACTGTACCTGACTGCAAACCAACAACGCTTGTTGTTTCTAGACTAGTTGTATTTGTTGTATTTGTTGTATTTTTATTGAAAAATACAAAATACGCAATACTTCCAACTAAGACTGCTATGACTACAAATATAATAATGTTTCTAAATGTTTTCATAAATTAATTCTTAAGCCAATATGTTTGGACAGTTACTGTGTATTCATAAATATCCGTTGGTGTTTTACCGTCAGACTTTTCAGGTGGTGTACCAAATGCAACATTTGTAACATCTAACATACGCAAACTACGTTCTACTGCCTGCAAAAATGTAACAAAATTCTGGTATGTACCTGTCATAGTAAAACGTATGATATACGAACCGTACGGTAACATGTCTACTGGGTTTGTAGATACAGGTGTGCCTATTGTTGTATCAACTTTTTTGGTTACTTGTTCTGGGTTGTAGTCTACTTTTTTCAAAGTCATACCAGAAATAGCTATTATTTCGCTCATGTCTTTAATTAAGCGGACTGTTTCAACTGAATCTGGAACTAATGTTTTAAGTCTAGAAACTTGTGTTTGGTCTATAGACTGGTATTTAGTAGTTAAGTCTGAGCCCAGTATTTTATATTGCTTTGCATTATCTAATGCTTCATTTAACGAAACTTGTTTTACCTGCAAAGACCTTAATGTCTGGTATTGCCCATTCGTAAAGAACACGTATAGTAGTACGGCACAGGCAGTTATTGTTATTGCGGAAATTGTTTTAAACATATTATTTTGTTATATGGTTACTGTATTTTACATAAGACGGGTCGACCGTAAAAGATAAATCAAAACTTATATTTCCGTCTATAGTTGGAACAAGGTTCGAAAACATAGGGTCCCTTATAAAGCGGTTTTTAGCAAACATGTCAGACTGCAGAGCAATCGCGTCATAACTTTTTGCTACACCAGAAATTTTAATAGTAACCAACGCACCTGCCCCGACTGTTTGTTCTGCATTTAGCTTTGTGTACCTAATGGTTTTCAGAGTTGATTCACCTAAAGTTATAAGAAGTGGTGAAAAACTAACATGGTTAGTAAGTAAGTCTTGTGCCACACTAAGTCTGTGGTTTATGTCTTCTATTGTGTAGGCTAAGTCCGCATCAAAAGAAACACTGGATTGTTCTAGCTGTTTTTGTATGTCTACTACTTTTGCGTCTACTGTAGAACGGTAAACATACATACCACCAGCTAACGCAACAGAAACTACTAATAAAATAGTTGCTATTAAAACTAAAATACTAACACCCCCATTTTGTTGGTTGCTGTTGGTTTCCATTAAAGGTTTTTTAGGTATAAAAGTTGTTTGAAATGTTGGTTCCATATTTATAAATTATGAACGAAGAAGTCTTAATGCTGCACCTATAGCCCCTACAAATTCTGGGCCGATGTTTTTTAAAGTTGGTGCTAAGAATTCTGGTGAATCCATTTTATTAAAAGGCTCTGCATATGTAACGTCGCATCTAAATGCACTTTCTGCTTCCTGTGCAAAACCTTTTATTCTAGACGAACCGCCGTACATTATAACCTTACTGACTGCTTTATTATACTTCTTTTCATACTCTAAAACTACCGAATTAGCTTCAGATAAAATATAATCTGTGGATAACCGTACTAAATCTGAAACATAAGAAAATTCAGGTGTGCTTTGCAAACCGTGTGTAATTTTAAGTTCTTCGGCGCGGGCAAATGTTATACCTTTTGATGTTGCTATAGACTGTGTTATATCTGCACCACCTTTGTTTATTATGTGTACATGCCACACTACACCGTATTCTACTATTGTTAGCTTTGTTTTAGACGCACCCATGTCTATAAGCAAAACCGGGGAAAGTTCCCTACCAAGCACAGCACGCACTGCACTAAAAATTTCTACTTCTAAAAACTGCGATTCTAGTTTAGTTGGCATAATAATATTTTGGAAACGTTTTACAGTGTCGCCTAAAACTGCAACGACCAGTATTTCTTTTTTGTTTTGTGTTGGGTCTTGGCCAACTAAATCTAGACCTTCACGTTTTGGTATAACAAACCAGTCTAGTGTTACGTCTGCTATGGCAACAGGTATGTGCGAACGGGCTTCATTTTTTACAACTTCTGGAAGTTCAGATTCGCCTATTGCGTCGGGTAGCTCTAAAATAAATACCAATGCATTTTGACTTGGTAGTACAAAAGCCGCAGTTGCAGTACTGCTTTTCATTTCGTTTACTATGTCTACTACTGCACCAGCTACAACTGCTGGTTCTAGGTTAGTTACAGTACCGTGGTCTGTTTTGTTATATGTACCCAACGACAACGCACCATAAGTTTCTAGTATGGCTTTGCCGTCGACAAGTTTAGCTTGGACAGCCTTTATCGATGCAGAACCTATATCAATACCAATAACACTACCAACTTTGGCTTTACCGAAAATTGAATTGAAAAATTCAGAAATACTATTGCTCATATATACAAATAGTATACCATATATGTATATGAAGTCATTACTATATAAAGTAATTTCATTCTTTTTCCCACATTACTGCCTGGGTTGTAAAAAACATGGCCCTATAATATGCACAAAATGTCTAGCAACCATACCCCCACCAGAACGCGACTTGCCACGTGGCATATATGCACTATTTGACTACCGCGATCCGTTAATTAAAAAAGCATTGTGGAACTTGAAATATGGAAACGTTTCAGAACTAGCCGAAATTGTAGCCCCATTGATGCATAATGAAATAATAGAAATACTTTCTGAAGAATACGCATTACTTGAAGCCAAAAATATTGTTGTAGTGCCGATACCCACATCAGGTGACAAAACTAAAAAAAGAAGCTACAACCATGCATACAAAATAGCAGAAGCTGTGGTGGCATATCAGAACAAAATAATTGGGCAACACTGGCAACTGGTGGACCCACTAATAAAAATTAAAAAAACACAGCGCCAAGCCATGGTAAAGGGCCGCGACAAACGTATCAAAAACATCCAAGGGGCTTTTAGCATTAAAAAAGAATTCCTAAATAAAATACCTGTGGATGCGTTTTTCATTATAGTAGATGACATAACAACAACAGGGGCCAGTATTAATGAAGCCATGCGTGCATTAAAACCACTAAACCCCCGCCATATGTTTGGCATTACTATTGCCCACTAAAATATATTTTAACTAACATCTATACCATTATCTATTAATATTTTTTTAATACTGACATACATTGAAACTAGCCGCCCTAAGAAAACACCAGCTAGAAAAGCAAAAGCGAATGCAGTTACAAGTGGCGCCCGAACAAACTGTTCAAATATTTTAGTGCGCAATATTGTAAACATAGAATATAAAACTAATATTATAGTGCCCATTCTGTCTATTCGAAATGCGACTTTGGCATGCGATTCATGCCAATGAATATTAAAAATGCGACTTGTTATAAAACCAGTACCCAACCCAAGTAAAAAACCTACAATTGCTAATACTGGTCCGATGGTACCGTCTGTAATGTCGTACGCTATTAAACACACCATTGGTACCAGAATTATAAAAAACAGCCTTATGCGGTTCATTAGTGGTTTGTCCAGATACGTGCGGGCAAGTTCGTTGGTTTTACGTATTGAGAATAAATTAAACATATATATCTATACATTATATA
>CAIQAW010000077.1 GCA_903869875.1 Candidatus Nomurabacteria bacterium
TTGGCATTGGCAGGTGGCCTTGCTTTCGGACTAGGTGGTAAAGAAGCAGCTTCACGCACAATTGAAAACATCAAAGGTTCAATGAAGCAATAATTTAGTGAAAAGTGGACAGGGTAAAGGGAACAGTGAAGTTTCCAGGACCCAGCCCAGCAAAAAAGCCCCTTTTGGGGGCTTTTTTGCTGGGCTGCACCACCTCGGCCCATGGCCACTCCTCCTCCACAAGGAGGAGATAATCTGTAATTTGACATTTCCGTACATTCTGATAGTATAGAGAAGCATTTTGACATCCATTACATGTCCAAATGGATAATATGTTCTGCCCTATACAGCAATGTATATCAGACGAAATTTAATTTAAATTATGACAAGATCACTTAAAAAGGGCCCATTCTTAGATGAACGCCTTCTGAAGAAAATCCAAGGAAAAGACCCGCTAAAAACAGCGGTTATTAACACTTGGTCACGCGCAGCAGTTATAAGCCCAGAAATGCTTGGCTTTACTTTTGGTGTTCACAACGGACGCGCACATTTGCCTGTTCTAGTTAGTGAAGACATGGTAGGACACAAGTTAGGTGAATTTTCTCCTACTCGTAAGTTCGTTCGCCACGGAGGTAAGATGCAAAAAGAAATAGACCAGAAGAAGAAAGAAGCTGAAATAACAGCAGCAAAGTCGGCAAAAGCATCAACTGATACTAAGAAGAAATAATTATTATGAAAGCAATTCTAGAAAACTATCGTCAATCTCCTCGTAAAGTTCGCCTTGTGGCTAACTTGATCAAGGGTAAACATGTTGCAGATGCTGCCATTGAGTTGGACTTCCTTGCTAAACGCGCGGCTGACCCTCTTAAAAAACTTCTTAATTCTGCAGTTGCAAACGCAACAAACAACCATAAAGCTGCCAAGGAGCAGTTATTTATTGAAAATGTAATGGTAAACAAAGGTATAACACTTAAGCGTTTTATGCCTCGTGCTCGTGGATCAGCATCACCGATACACAAACACACATCACAGGTTATTATTATCCTTGGTCAAAAAACCCCTGTAACTAAAGCTGTAAAAGCTAAAAAATAATATATGTCTAAAGTCGTACACCCCTATGCACATCGCCTCGTAATATTGCGCCCATGGAAGTCTCGCTGGTTTGCCGATAAGTCTTACCAAGCTTACCTTCGTGCCGATGTTATGATTCGCGAATATTTAACAAAGAAACTTCGCGGTTTCTATATTTCACGTATTGAAATAGAACGCGATCTTAAACACACTCGTGTTATCATCTTTACATCACGTCCTGGTATGCTGATCGGCCGTAACGGCGAAGGCATGCTTAAACTAAAGTCAGAAGTAGCTAAGTTTATAAAGAAAAACAAACTTGCTGTTGACGCAGACTTTAAACTAGACGTTGTTGAAGTTGATCAACCCGAAGCAGATGCAGCAATAGTAGGTTACATGGTAGCAGAAGGTATTGAAAAACGCCTTCCTTTCCGCCGTGTTCTAAAGTCTACTATCGAAAAAGTTATGATGGCTCGTGGAGTTAAAGGAGCACGTATCTGGATTACTGGCCGTTTGGGCGGTACCGATATTGCTCGTTCCGAAGAAGTTAAACGTGGTTCTATTCCACTTCAAACTATCCGCGCTGACATTGACTATGCACGTGAAAAGGCACACATGCCATATGGTGACCTTGGTATCAAAGTATGGATTTATCGTGGAGAGGTCTTCCAGGATACAAAAAAAGTAGAAGCTAAACGAAATTAATTTTATGTTGGTCCCTAAAAAAGTAAAACACCGCAAATGGCAATCAGGACGTAAAAGTGTTGAAGCCCGCAAAAAAGTTGAAACTCGAGGCACAACAGTTTCGTTCGGTTCATTTGCTATCAAATCTACATCTCAAGCACGCGTAGAATCTAAACAAATAGAATCTGCACGTAAAGCAATGCAACGTTCAATAGGCAAAACAGGCCGTATTTGGATCCGCATCTTTCCTGACCGTCCATTTACCCAAAAGGGTGCTGGAGTAGGTATGGGTAAGGGTAAGGGTAGTCCAGAAGGGTACTGTGTCGAAGTTGGCCCAGGTCGAATAATATTCGAAGTTGATGGTGTATCAGAAGCAATAGCCCGCGAAGGCTTGCGCAAAGCTGGCACTAAATTACCGGTAAAAACACGTGTTGTTGCACGCGACTAATTATATGAAAAATATTAAACAAACCCGCCCGAACGACCAAATGGTCGGGCAGGCATTAAACAGAAAAACACTAAGTGGCGTAGTTGTATCTGACAAGATGCAAAAAACCATTGTTGTGGCAGTAACAACATACAAAAAACACCCTAAATACCAAAAGTATGCGAAGTCTACTAAAAAGTACAAAGCGCATGACGAAGGTAATGTGTTTAAGGTCGGACAACAAGTAACAATACGTTCTACAAAGCCTATGTCGAAAGACAAACACTTTGAAGTTATCGCATAATTTCTAAAGAATTACTTATATGATGCAAGATGGAACAAATGTAGTAGTAGCAGATAACAGTGGTGCAAAACAAGCACGTATCTTCAAAGTACTTGGCGGTTCAAAACGTCGTTACGCAGAACTAGGCGACTTGGTTATTATTTCAGTAAAAGTTGCTGAACCACGTAAAGCGGTAAAGAAGAAAGACGTTGTAACTGCAGTAGTTGTTCGTTCACGAGGTCCGTTTCGTCGTAAAGACGGTTCGTACATTCGTTTCGACGAAAACGCAGTGGTTATAATCGACAAGAAGACCAAAGAACCTAAGGGTGGTCGTATCTTCGGACCTATACCACGTGAATTACAAGAACGCGGCTTTCAGAAAATTATTTCTCTAGCCCCTGAAGTAATATAAGCAGGGTATAGCGAACAGGTTACAGTGTATAGATTAGCAACAGCTGAACGTACTCTATAACCTGTAACCTACAACCTATAACCTAAAATATATGAACATAAAAAAAGGAGACAAAGTTACCGTTATAACAGGTAAAGACAAAGGCAAGAGTGGTAAAGTTACTCTTGTGCTTCGTAAAATAAACAAAGTTATCGTTGATGGTGTTGCGATTGTAAAAAAACATGCAAAACCAACTCGTCGCGGTGAAAAAGGCAGTATCGTAGAAAAGTCACTTCCTATAGACGCATCAAATGTGCGTTTAGAAAAGTAATATAAGCAGGGTATGGCGAGTAGGTTATAGCGGACAGTGTCAGCATAAACTGAAATGTCCCTACAACCTTCAACCTATAACCTATAACCTGATTTAAAATATATGGAAAACGTAAAACAAAAAGAAGCTGGTGCATTTGCAGCAATGCAAAAAGCATTTGGCTACACAAACAAACTTGCAGCCCCAAAGTTGACTAAGATTGTTGTATCAGTTGGTACAGGAACATTAATGAAAAAGGACCGTCATAAGAACGATTTCGTTGTGGACCGTTTAGCTAAAATTACTGGTCAAAAGCCTGTAGTTAAGTCAGCTAAGCAATCAGTTTCATCATTCAAAATCCGTGCTGGCGACCCGATCGGTGTTATGGTAACACTACGTGGCGAACGCATGTATTCGTTCCTAGACAAACTAATCGACATCGCACTACCTCGAACTAAGGACTTTCGTGGTATAGACGACAAGATAGTAGACGCTATGGGTAACGCTACAATGTCTGTTAAAGAACATTCAATATTCCCAGAAGCTGCAGAAGAAGAACTAAAAGACGTGTTCGGTATGGGTATAACAATGGTTACTACTGCGAAATCTCGCCCCGAAGCCGTTGCATTTTTCAACCTACTAGGACTACCTTTTAAAAAGGACTAATAGCTACCATAACAAACAAATTAAGTCATAATTAATTATCCGTTTGAAACAAATACAAAAAGCAAGCCCGTGGCTTGCTTTTTGTATTTGTTTGTGAGATAATACAGAGAAGGGGTGGTTTAAGAAAAAACCACTAATGTAAATTTCAAAAATCAAAAAAAGAAAA
>CAIQAW010000078.1 GCA_903869875.1 Candidatus Nomurabacteria bacterium
AAAAGATATATTGTGCGACACGACTATATAAAACAAAGCTCTATTCCCCTAAACTAAAACCTGTAAATTTAAGGTGTTGGTTTTTGTATGCGGTTGGCTGTATTTTAATAATTAAATTAATATGTACGCTACCCTAAAATAAAGTACAGGAAAAAACAAAACCACCGATATGGTGGTTTTGTTTTTTCCTGTGAAAGGTCCCCTATTGAACTGGCTAATATTGTTTAGTTAGTCGCAGGTTGGCTTATGCATTTGTTAAATTTTTGAATTTGTTTGTTGTATTCGGTTATCTGGTCTTTGGTTGTGGCTATAAGGGTGTTGTATTTTTTAACAAGTTCGTTATATGTATTTACTAGTTGTATATAGTCAGGTTGTGCGTTTGTGCCAGGTGCGTCTATAACAGTTTTTTGTTTACTTAGTTCAGTTTGCATTATGTTAGCGTCTTTTTCGTTTTTGTTTATTGTATTTTTCAAAACATTGTTTATAGTTGGGCAGTCTGACAAAGGCCGGCCAAAATGTTGTACCGCTATCCATACATTACGGCCTTCGTACATACCAGAAACTATACCAACACCTATTTCTGTATATGCGTCGTTTAGTATGTTTGCACGGTGGCCGGGGCTGTTCATCCATGCTGTAACTATGTCAGCTGAAGTTGTAAAGTTACCTAAGGCCAGATTCTCGCCAACTGTTATGTAGTCGTAGCCAACATTGTTGGCCAGGTCGCCCATACCTTTGCCGCTGGGCGAAATATGTTCGAAATATTGCCTGTCTAACATGTCTTTGGCTTTGGCATATGCTGTTCTGTCCAGTGTTGCGTTTTCTATCAGAGGTTTTTTACCGTTGTTGTTACGTTCTATATTTGTGCTGTATATTATAGAACCTATACCTATGGCACCGTCTACTGGTGTGTTGTTGTTTAATGTTTCTGAAATAAATGTTTGTAGTGGGCCGGGTGTGTTTATGTCTTCGGCTGGTTTTGTATTGTTCGATGTTGCGGGTAGTTCGCTCGGGTTGTTTTGTATAGATATAGGTTGTGGTATAGATTCGATAGTTTTCTGTGCAGTGTTTAGTAATAGAGATGTTTGAGTTTTAACAGACTTTACCAAATAGGCCAAAGTGTTTTGGTTATAGTATGCCAGTATAGCTAGTATTATGCACAATATTATTGTTCTTCTGTTCATTTTAGTTACAGCTTGTTGATAAACTTTTACCCGCCTTTTCTGCATCCATTGCTGTTTTATAGTATACCAAATTTTTCTTGCTTAGTCCGCTTGCTGCTGGGCAGTCTACCGGGTAGTATTTTTTACCTCGGCTAGATGCTACATATAACCCGTCGCCCATAGTTTGTGCTGTGTTTTGCACCGTTAAAGACTCTGAATTGGTGCTGTTTTGGGCTATATTTGGCTGTGTGGCCCGACTGGGGTCTACTAATGCAGCACCTATTGCGTTAGCACCACCTGTTATAACTACCCCACTACCCTTCTGTGTGTCTATTGACAATCTGCCTAAAACAAAGCATATTAAACCAGTTAAAATAACGATAGAAACCACCGCAGTATCGCGCCCCTGGGGGCTTTGGGTAAAACCCTTGATTTTTTGGGTATAATCGTGTATACTCATGACATTACTTATTATATCGTATTAACCAAGAATATCTAGCATATGGCAACCAAATTGGCGGCAGGTACCGCAAAAAACCTAAACACTTCAAACCCAAAATACTTGGGTACTAAGTTATATGATGGCGAAAAAGCGCAATCAGGTAATATTATCGTTCGTCAGCGTGGTACTAAGATACTTCCTGGTGACAATGTTCAAATGGGCAAAGACCACACATTGTTTGCTGTTAAAGAAGGCACTGTAAAATACGGCCGTACTCGCAAAACTCATTTCGATGGTAAAACCGTTGTAAAGAAAATCGTTCACGTTAAATAGTGTGTGAATAAAATAAAACCTCTACAAATGTAGAGGTTTTATTTTATTTATCTTATGTGTGTAGTTATAAGAATGTTAGAGATGCGATACTGTCGCCTGGGCGAAGCTTCATTATGGTTACACCTTGTGTGTCGCGTCCAGAGTTTGGAATACTTGCAATGTCTACACGTATGATCTGTCCATTTTTAGATATTGCTATAAGTTCAGCTTGGTCGGTTACAACTTTTGCTATCATTAGTTTACCTGTCTTGGCACTAATCTTTGCGGTTTTAACACCACTGCCACCACGGCCCTGAGTTTTGTATTCAGATAGTAATGTTTTCTTACCCAGACCGTTTGCACCCATAACTAGTAACGAACCAGGTGTGCCTTTTTTGATTATATCTACACCGACAACAACGTCGCCTTTGTCTAGTTTTATACCGCGTACACCACCGGCACCACGGCCCATTTCACGAACATCGCCCTCGGTAAACCGTATAGACTGGCCTTCTGAAGTTGCTATTATAACGTCGTCGCCTGTTTCTACTGAAAGTACACTTGCCAATGAATCACCTTTTTCAAGTTTAATAGCAATTATGCCTGATCGACGTACGTCTTTAAAGCTTTCAGCATTTACCTTTTTAGATTCGCCTAATGCAGTAACCATTATAAGTTGACCAACAGCAGACTTTTTAGATTTAGATATAGGTAATATAGAAGTTACAACTTCATCAGAACCTAATGAAAGGAAGTTCATTATAGATTTACCTTTTGTTGCACGGTTACCTTCAGGTATTTCGTACATTTTTATTTGGTATGCACGGCCTTCGTTGGTAAAGAACAGTAGGTCGTCGTGAGTGTTACCTGTAACTAACATAGTTACAAAGTCTTCTTCCTTCGTTTCTATATCAACCACACCTACCCCACCGCGTTTTTGTGAACGGTATTGTGTTGGGTCTGTACGTTTTACATAGCCACCCTTGGTGTATACCAGTACGCATTCTTTTTCAGGTATAAGGTCTTCGTCGCTGATGTTTTTAACACCACCCTTGATAACACGTGTACGGCGAGCGTCAGCGTATTTTTCACGGATTTCTTTTAGTTCAGTTGCAACCATTGCAAGTATCTTTTTCTCAGATGCTAACAAGGCTTCAAGTTCTGCAATCAAAGCTTGTTTTTCTTTAAGTTCTGTTTCAACAGCTTTACGTTCAAGACCAGCAAGTTTCTGCAAACGCATTTCTAGTATGGCTGTAGCCTGGATGTCAGAGAATTTAAACTCTTTCATCAAGTTTAGTTTTGCCAAAGCTGCGTCTTTAGATTCACGGATTATGGTTATAACGCGGTCGATATGGTCCAAGGCTTTTTTAAGACCAAGTAATATATGTTCGCGTTCTTTTGCTTTCTTAAGTTCAAACTGTGCACGACGACGAACTATGATTTGGCGGTGACCGATGAATTCTTTTATTATTTGTGCCAGTGAAAGTGTCTGAGGTATACCGTCTACCAATGCCACCATGTTGAAGTGGAATGTAGATTCTAGTTGACTGTGTTTGTATAGGTAGTTCAACACCTTTTGTGGGTGTGTGCCCGCCTTTAGGTCGATTATAACGCGGATGTCGTCTGTAGATTCGTCGCGCATGTCTTTGATACCTTCCAGCTTCTTTTCTTGAACCATTTCGGCAATGTTCATTATCAAGTCAGCTTTGTTAACGCGGTATGGTATTGACGTGATGATTATTTGGAATTGTCCGTTTTTTTGTTCGACAATTTCAGCTTCACCACGACATACTACACCACCACGGCCGGTAGAATATGCATGTACTATGTCTTCTTTGCCATAGATAATGCCACCAACTGGAAAGTCTGGGCCCTGAACAAATTGTAATAAGTCTTCGGTAGTTGCATCTTTGTTTTCTGTCATGTGTATGCATGCGTCGACAACTTCACCTAGGTTATGTGGTGGTATGTTTGTTGCCATACCCACCGCAATACCCAAAACACCGTTTAGAAGTAGTTGTGGCACTGCTGCTGGTAATACAGTTGGTTCTTTTAACGAACCGTCGTAGTTTGGACGCCAGTCTACAGTTTCTTTGTCAATGTCGCGAAGCATTTCTTGAGTAATTTTTGACATGCGGGCTTCGGTATAACGCATTGCAGCGGCACCGTCGCCGTCGATAGAACCAAAGTTACCTTGACCGATAACTAATGGGTAGCGTGTAGAGAAAGGTTGTGCAAGGTTAACCATGGCGTCGTAAACAGATACGTCACCGTGTGGGTGGTATTTACCTAGAACGTCACCGACTACTGCTGCAGATTTTTTAGCTTTTGAGTTAGCAGTAAGGCCCTTTTCATGCATGGCATATAGTATGCGTCGATGCACAGGTTTTAGACCATCGCGGACGTCTGGCAATGCACGTGCGGTTATAACCGACATGGCATAGTCCAGGTATGCGTCTTTCATTTCTTTGACGATGTTGATCGGCAAAATACTGTCACGCATTGGCACAGCTTCTATTACTTCCCCCTCTTTTTTCTTAGCCATATATACATATTATACCAAAATACCGTTCCCTATGCACGCTTTTTTATAGCTTTTTACCTACTCCACCCCGCATTTTTACTGTAGTCTAGGTTCAATAAGTAAGTGCAACACTTCTAGTAATATAGAGGTATATGAAATATAGACATTTAAGCATTGTGGAGCGCGAAAAACTTCAAGAACTGCGATGGCAAATGAAATCAATTAGATACATAGCAAATGAGCTTG
>CAIQAW010000079.1 GCA_903869875.1 Candidatus Nomurabacteria bacterium
GTAGTAAGTTTACGTTGGTTAGAGGCTGAAAGTCCTGAACGACGGCGACCGATCATACGGGCGTTTGGCGCAAGGAATTTCTTAAGTATATCGGTATCTTTATAGTCGATAAACTTTATGTTGTTTGAGGTAAAAAAGTCTTGTTTCATAGATTAGGTTATGGCTTACAGGTTATAGGTTATAGACCTAAACATCTGATAGCTTTTTAATAATTGTTGTTAATATTTTTTGAATTTCTACTACTATGTCTAAGCATTTTTTCAGATTTACTGTTTTGTAGATCTCGCTAATTAAAAGTAATTGTGTTTCTAATTCAGCTGACGAACCCAGTGCTATTCTTAAAAATTGAGCATAATCTTTTCTTGTAGATCGTTTGTGTCCTTCTGCAATATTACTTGCTATAGATACAGCAGATCTTTGAGCTTGTGATGATATTCCATATGCTTCATGCTTAGGTAATTTTTCTGTTGCAGAGTAAACCTCTTTAGCTAATTCCATAGCTTTTTGCCAGACAATAAGTTGTTTAAATGAATCTATTTGTGACATATATTCTGTAACCTATAACCTGTAAGCTTTACCCTACTAAAACGGAATGTCTTCTACGTTGATATCTTCTTCAGGGTATTCGATTGCGTCCATGTCGTCTGCTTGAGACGCCTTTGCTGGGGCAGATTCAGTAGCTGGTGCTGACGCTGGGCGTACTGCACTACCGTCTACTTTTGGACCAAATTGGAATGTATCAGCAATTATTTCTGTGCGGTATTTTTTAACACCTGCAGCATCGTCCCATGAACGGGTTTGAATGCGACCTTCGACATATAACGAACCACCTTTTTTACAGTACTGGGCAATAAGTTCAGCTTGTTTACCAAACGCTACTAGGTTGTGGTATTCTACAGCTTCTTTCTTGGCACCATTTGTGTCTTTCCAAGTACGGTTTGTTGCTAATGAAAATGATGTTACCTTCATTCCTGATGGTAGAGCTTTCATTTCAGGGTCGCGGGTTAGGTTACCCATAATTGTTGCTTTATTGATATACATAGAGAATTCGTTTTTTAATTAATTAACTTGTTGTTTCAATAGTGTCAGTATTTTCTGTTGCTACATCTTCTATTATAGCTTCTTCGGCAGGAATTGCCATTTCTTCTTCTATAACAATAGGGTCTGCGCCAGCAGCACTGCCGTCTGTAGGAGCATTTTTACGTGCTTCACGTTTAGGGGCAACCTTTTTAGGGGCTAGAGTGTTTTCTTTTACTGTTTTTATTAATAGGTAACGAACAAGGTCGTCGTCGCGGTCTAGAGTCATTTTAACTGCTTCTAGTACTGTTGCAGGGGCTTCCATTTTAAACCAACCGAAATATGCATTGTTTACACGTTCGTGTTTGTTGTTTATAACTTTGATCATTGTATATGCCAAACTTATAAATTCTGGGAAAGCTTCTGTTATAAATGTACTGCCTGATTTTTCAAATAACGCTTTTAATGCAGTTACTTTTTTTGATACATCTCCTTCCGGAATTGTTGGCATCAAAAGGTATGAAAATTCATATACCTGTGTTTTTGTATCTTCCATTTTTTA
>CAIQAW010000080.1 GCA_903869875.1 Candidatus Nomurabacteria bacterium
ATGAATTAGATAAAATCAAAATCTTATTCAAATAATATCCACAGTATAAAAACATAATATATTTAAAATAACTATATTACAAAGACTTTAAAAAGATTTCCACATATCCACAGCACTATCATGTATTCATTATTACTTTATTAAAAAAATCTATGAAAATTGAATGTAGAATCGAAGATTTAAAAAAGTGTGTACAAAGTATTGATCGTATTACTAGTACAAATATAACACTACCTATATTAGAAACAATTCTAATAAGTGTTACTAAAAAACAATGTATAATAAGGGCTACAAATATGCAGTTAGGGGTAGAAATTGAAGTTCCTGTAAAAGTTGAAGCAGAAGGTATAGTTGCTATTAAAAGTTCTATTTTAAATTCATTTTTATCTAATCAAACACAATCAGGGTTTATAACACTAGAGTTAGAACAAGACAACCTACTTATAAGTACAAACACCTCTAATGCCCGTATAAATGTGCTTCCAGCAGAAGACTTTCCAACATTGCCACATATAACAGATGGTGAATATATAACTATACCACGCGAAATATTTACTGTAGGTATACCGTCTGTTGTATACAGTGCCTCTGTTTCAGAAATACGACCTGAAATGTCTAGTGTTTATATTTACCAAAACGACGGTAATGTAAACCTGGTTGCAACTGATGGTTTCCGACTAGCAGAGAAAAAAATACCAACAACAGTTAATATACCAACACTGTTAATACCACACAAAAATGCAATAGAAATAAGTAAAATACTTTCTGGGTCTAATAATACAGTTGAAATAAAAGCTACAAAAACACAACTAGTTATAACTGACGTTGTTGCTGGGGTATATATAACATCACGTATTATAGATGGGGTTTTTCCAGACTATAAACAAATAATACCCAAAGAACATAAAACAGATGTTGTTATATTAAAAAACGACATTGTTAACGCTGTAAAAACATCAAACATTTTTACTGATAAATTTAACCACATAATACTGTCAGTAGATCTAAGTACTAAAACAATAGTTATAAGTTCTAAAAGTAATGAAGTTGGTATATTTACATCATCTATACCAGCCACTATAAATGGTGAAAGTATAGAAATGTCTATAAACTACAGGTACTTAACAGACTGTTTAAATGTAATCCAGGATGAAAGTATTCGTTTTTCATTTACAGTTAAAGAAAAACCAATGGTTATACAACCACTTCACGACCTTAATTTTTTATACCTTATAATGCCGCTAAACAGATAATATGCGTTTAAAAAATCTACTCCAAGAACATAACCAAGTTCTAGTAAGGAAAGATTTTTTATTAATTTCTATTATAGATTGTATTTATAAAAACACTGGTATTGTTTTGAAAAAAAACGAATGTGTTTTAAAAGACACAACACTTTATATTAAAACAAAGCCAATTTACAAAGAAAAAATTGTTTCACAAAAAGAAAATCTTTTAGTTTTACTAAAAGATTTTCAAGTTTTTAATATTGTTTAAAACGACATTGTAGTGTCAGTTTTTCCTTTATTATAATCAGTGTCATAAACCACAACACTAATAGAATTATTTGTTTCAGTGTTTTTTATACTATCTAAGGGTACTATAAACGACTGGTTTGTTGTTTCTGTAACTAAAACATTATTTATATATAAAACAGCTTTTTTAAAAGGCTTCACTGTTTGGTATACAAAAGGTACAACAAGGTTTTTACCAGATATATATGGTTTATTATTTATAATACTTACTAATGGTACTGTTTGTGCTGTGTGCACATTGTCATAATAGTTAGGTTTATTATCTAATGTTACATTTGGGTAGTTTTGTTTGTGTTGGTTCCACCATATTTGTACACCTGTTTCAAAATGATTAAATAGTGAATCTTCAGCAGGGTTGTTTGGTTTACCACCTAATGGGTTGTTTTTATCTATCCAATATAATATGTCGTGTACATTTGTAATGTGTTTTTCTACGCGTGTTTCGTTTGGTGTATATTCTGTTGCTAATCCACCACTAATAGAATCTATAGTGTAAAAGTCTCCACCTGCCCACACACCACGGAGTACAGGGGATATGTTTGTATTTATAGGTGCTGGTGTAGAAAAGTCTTCTTTTGGTATTGTGGGTAATACAAACTTCATAAATTCGTTCCAACTTGGACCTGAAACTGTACCACCACCACTTTTCATTGGTGTGTTGTTATTATTACCAGACCAAACACCTACTACTATAGATGGTGTATAACCTATTAACCATGCGTCTTTATTACTGTTTGTTGTACCTGTTTTTGCAGCAACTGTATAACCAGGTACATATAATGAAGAATTTGCACCGAACGTAGGTATACGTGCATTGTTGTCTGAAAGTACATTAGAAATTAATGAAACAGCATTTGGTTCTAGAACTTGGTCTCCGCTTTTAATTTCAGTGTTTTCTATAACATTACCTGAACTGTCTTCTATTTTTAATATAGGTACTATTTGTTGATATACACCACCGTTAGCTAATGTTGCATAGCCTGTTACCATGTCTAGTAAAGAAACTTCACCACCACCGAGCACAAGAGAAAGCCCATATTGGTCTTTACTACCTGATAATGTTACCCCTATATCACGTGCTGTTTTCATTGCGTCGTCTAGACCAACTAAATACAACATTTTAACTGCAGGTATATTACGTGACTCCTGTAGGGCGCTACGCACCGTCATAGGGCCTTTATATGTGTTGTCGTAGTCGTCTGGGCTATAACATGGTGCACCACTGGTAAAGTCGTTTCCAGGGCAACTTGCGTTAAACTGTGTTGGTGTGTCGAATAATATTGTTTCTGGTGTGTAACCTTTTTCAAAAGACCTTACATAAACAAAAGGTTTAAAAGATGAACCCGGCTGTCTTTTAGCGGTAGCCACATTGTATTCGCCATCTATTGTTTTATCAAAATAGTTTTTAGATCCTACCATAGTCAGTAATTCACCAGTTTTAGGGTTTATAGCCACCATAGCTTGGTTTGTTGCTTTGTATTTAGTTATATTATCAGGTGCATTTTTTGCAATTATTTCTTCAGCTTTTTCCTGCATAGTATAGTCTAGTGTTGTGTATACACTATAACCACCAGTTTCTATTGCATCTTCGCCGTATTTTTGTCTTAATATGTCTAGTATATAAAATACAAAGTGTGGGGCCTTAATACCTTTTAAATCTTGTTTATTAAACACCACCACTTCGTTTTTAGCAGTGTTGTATGTTTGTTCGTCTATCATTTTTAGATCAAACATTCTTTTTAGAATTGTGTTTTTTCGGTCATCTAAAAGGTTTTTGTTTTTACCGTATGGTGAATACAATGTTGGGCCTTTAGGTATAGCGGCTAGGTATGCAGCTTCGGCCACTGTTACATCTTTTGGTTCTTTGTTAAAAAATGATCTAGCGCCTTCCTTGATACCATAAGTTGTGCCACCATATGGGTTGTCGTTTAGATATAGTTCTAGTATTTGGTCTTTTGTTAGGTCTTTATCTAGTTTTATAGCTAATATCCACTCCTTTATTTTTCTGGTTATTGTTTGGTCTTGTGTTAGTAAAGAATTTTTAACAACTTGTTGGGTTATAGTAGAACCACCTTGTTTTGGGCCAATGTGGAATATATCAACTATAGCTGCACGAACTATAGATTTTAGTTGTATACCACCATGGTTATAAAAATTAGAATCTTCTATAGCCAGTGTTGCATTTTTAATGTTTTCACCCATGTTTACTAGGGGTATTTCTGTTCTTTTTATGTTTCCATGTACATCGTACAGAACAACAGTACCGGTATGGTCGTATATTTTAGTTGAGTTTGAAATACGTCTGTCATGAAATGCATCAAAGTCTGGTAGTTGTAGTTGTGAATACCATAGCAGTAAACCAGCTACAACCAGAAACCCTACACCTACTATACCTAGGGCAATGTTGCGCCCCATTAAAAATTTAGATGAATGTATTTTTTTCATATACTGTAATGGTAGCATACTAAAACCCCGCAGGGAATGCGGGGTTTTGTTTAGTAGTCGCCTGTTGGTTCGTCGTCGCCGTCACTTAGTCCGGTATAATCATCAGGGGATTCTTCAATTTCTTCAGGTATGTCGTCGTTTGTTTCATCTTCATCATCAGATAAAAATGCCGCAACCCTACTTGTAGTTTTTTTTACTACAGGGTTACCAAATTCATCTAATTCTTCTTCGGGTAGAATATTTTCGTCTAACATTTATTTTATGTAATTATACTAATGCATGTTTTATAACAAAGTAACAACTATTGTGCAATGTTTTTTTCCACAATTATTCCTTATACAACACACTGTGGGTAATGCCAATAGCTACTGCGTCAAATTCGTCGTCTATTTTTATATTTTCAGTGCCACTAATCAAACGAGGAACCATGTCCATCATACTTCTTTTGTCTGCATTACCATAGCCTGTAATGGTTAGTTTTATTGTGTTTGGTGTATATTCAAAAATATCTAAACCACAAGCCGCGCTGGTAGACAGTATTACACCACGTGCCTCGGCAACCAATAATGCGGTTTTTTTATTAGTACTAAAATAAAGTGTTTCTGTGGCCATTGTTTGTGGTTTGTATTTTTCTACCACAGTTTCAATATGTTTACGTATTTGGTATAGACGGGTGGTGTGTGTGTCTATTGGTTTTGTTTTAAAACATTCAGAAAAAACCAAAACTTCTTTTTGGTGTTTCTCTTTATCTATTATGGCTACACCCAGTCTTTCATAACCAGGGTCTATTGCTAATATGCGCATATAAAATAAGGTTATTTTTAGTCGAACGATAGGTGTTCGTACGCGGCTTTGGTTGCTATGCGACCACGTGGTGTACGTTCTAATAGACCTTGTTGAATTAGATATGGCTCCACTACTTCTTCTAGTGTACCTTCTTCTTCACCACTTGCAGCAGATAACGTAGCTAGTCCCACAGGACCACCTTTAAATTTATCTATAAGTATAGTTAGTATGTTTCTATCTGTTGGTGTTAATCCGTATTCATCTATGCCTAGTAATGCGAGTGCTTCACGAATAGTTTTTTCATTCAAATCTTGTTTATTAACTTGTGCATAGTCACGTACACGTTTTAAGAAATAATTTGCTGTACGTGGTGTAGAACGACTACGTACTGCTATTTCAGTAAGTGCCTTGTTGTCTAAATTAATACCTAATACTGTTGCTGAACGTGCAATTATTTTTTCTAATTCTGGTACTGTGTAGTATTCTAGTCGGAATGTACCGCCTGAGAAACGTGAACGTAGTGGTGCAGACAACAATGCAACACGTGTAGTAGCTGCAAGTAATGTAAAAGGCGGTAATTCTAGTTGTATTGTACGGGCAGACGGGCCTTTACCTATAATTATATCCAAAACACCGCTCTCCATAGCAGGGTATAGCACTTCCTCGATCATTTTGTTTAGGCGGTGTATTTCGTCTATAAACAATATGTCGCCGGGTTGTAAGTTTGTTAACAACGAAGCCAGGTCACCAACTTTTTCTATTGCTGGGCCCGATGTTGTTTTTAAATTACGGCCGGTTTCGCGTGCTATAAGGTGTGCAATAGTTGTTTTGCCCAGGCCTGGTGGCCCGTAGAACAAAATATGTTCGGCCGGGTGGTTTCTTTCACTTGCTGCTGTAAGTAAAATACGCACATTGTTTTTAATGTGTTCTTGTCCAATGTAGTCGTTCCAGGTGTTTGGACGAAGTGTTTGGTCTAAATAGCCTTCATTTTCAACGTTTTTTGACATATTTTATAAAAAATGGTTATGCACAGTTTTTCCACATTTTGTTGACTAAACACACTTGCGTGTATTATAACGCGTGGTATATTTAGTACTCGCCAGTGATGTTAAATACAAAGCCGACGACGCTTGACAAATATTTCTAAATGTGATACACTTAAAACAGTTAAATACTGTCTACACAGTATAGCACATATAAAGAAGGCATAAATCTCTAAGTAATCAACCTTTGGTCTAGAGGTCTTGAAGGAGGACGTTCTGGTGTGCTTGCATTCCTGGAACTATCCTGCGACATTATCTTACTCGTTTTTATTATTATTAGCGAGGATTATTTAGAGATTTATGCTTTTTTCTTTGTAAAACACAAAACACCCCAGTCGGGGTGTTTTGTTATTTAATTAAAATTTTTGTACCTCACCCCCGGCCCCTCTCCTACATAGGAGAGGGGAGAAATAAGCTACAGCAATGCACTCTTTATTTTTTCTATGACTTTTACAATATCATTTTTTACTTCACTGTTCCAAAATCTTAACACTGTAATATCTAGATCGTTTAATGTTTTTGTTCTAATTGTATCGTATTCTTTATTGCTTAAATGTTGTGCCCCGTCTATTTCAACACCAAGTCTTCTTTCAGGGCAATAAAAATCAACAATATATCCACTTACACCATATTGTCTTCTAAATTTAAAACCAATAGAATTATTTCTTAAACGTTTCCAAATAACAGTTTCTTCTGTTGTTGAAGTTTTTCGTAGTTTTCTACGAACACTTTTTCTTTTAGGGTGATTATAAATAATTTCACTCATTGTTTTTTTGAAGTTGTACCCTCTCCTATGTAGGAGAGGGCTAGGGTGAGGTACGTTAGTTTAAATTGACACCATATCTACCACACTCGCTACTTCTTCATATGTTGTTATTCCGTGTAGAACCTTAATAATGCCGTCTTCGCGCATATTTAGTATACCTTGGGTTTCGGCAACTTTTTCTATGTCGCGTTCACTGGGTTGTGCCACTATTAGTTTTGCTATGGCGTCGTCTGTTAGTATTGCTTCGAACACGCCTATACGGCCCTTGTAGCCAGTCATGTTACATTCTGCACAACCTACAGCCATAGGTATTTTGTATGTGTCAGTTATGTTTACATCAACTTCTTTGCCTTGTGCTATTGCATTGTCTATAACTTTTTTAATTATATCTATTTCATGTTGGCTTGGTTCACGTTCTGTTTTACATGTTTGACAAACTTTACGCACCAAACGTTGTGCTATACCAACTGACAATGCAGAAACTAAAATGTTTGGGTTAGCTTCTAGGTCTATAAGGCGGGGTATTATACCAGCAGCACTGTTGGTGTGCACAGTAGAGAAAACCATGTGGCCAGTTAATGCAAAGTTTATTGCAATAGATGCACTTTCTTTGTCACGGATTTCACCAACCATACATATTTCAGGGTCTTGGCGCATTGCAGAACGTATAGATTCGGCAAATGTATAACCATGTGCGTCGTCTACTTGTGTCTGTGTTATGCCGGGTAGGTGGTATTCTATCGGGTCTTCGACTGTTATAATCTTTTTCTCAGTTGAATTAAGTTGTCGCAAAAAAGAATACAATGTTGTTGTTTTACCACTACCTGTTGGGCCGGAAATAAGTATCATTCCGTGGGGTTTGTTTATTTCTTGTTCTATTATGCCGAACAACTTTTTTTCTATACCCAGGTCTTCGAATTTAACTTGGGTTATTTTAGGGTTTAGTATACGCATTACAACACCCTCGCCATAGGCAGAAGGTATAACAGATGTACGTATACCTATTTCTTCGTCTTTAATAAAAATACTAAAACGTCCGTCCTGTGCGTTTGATGTATTACTTAACTTCATTCCTGAAATAAGCTTAATGCGTGAATTTATTAAATGGTATTTTTCAACTGGTATTTGTGTTATTTCTTGCAACACACCGTCTAGTCGGTAACGTAGGCGTATAAAGTTTTCTTCGGGTTCTATGTGTACGTCAGACGCATCTATAGACAGTGCGCCTGCTAGTATTATTTCTAATACACGGGAAGTAGTGTGTATGTCGTCGGCTTGTATAACTTTGTTTATTTGGTCGGCAACATCTGTAATGGTTTTAATTTCTGTTCCTAAGTGTGTAAGTGTTTGACTAGATATGTCTATGCCACCTTCGCGTGACAGTGTTGCGTGCGACAGTTCCAGATACCTTTCCCATACGCGGTCTAAACTAGCATGACTAGCCATGTAAACTTCAGGCAACAAGTCTTTGCGTTTCAAATCGTCTATTATCTGTAGTAGATATTCGTTCTGCGGGCTGATAATTGCTAAACCTATATGTCGGCCCGCTGCCTTAAATGGGGCACAGTTTGCGCGTCGTGCGTCTTCTTCTGTTACAAAACGAAGAGCGTCCATTTCTATGGTTTGGTTAGCAAGGTTAACATACGGTATGTTGTATGTGTTTATAGCCAGCGACTCTACTAGTTCTTCTTCTTCACGAATACTAATATCGCTTATTCTTTTATCTGCTTTGTCGTCTTGGAATACAGTCATGGGTATATTATATATGATTTCCTTAAAAATCACACCAAATCTAGGTCTTTTTAGGTATTGTTTTATAAGGATAATGGGGTATATTTAATACTTGACAAAACAGTTATAAAGTGTATAATATACATATAAATCATATTTTTAACCTTTAATCTAAAGCCGGCCCGGCATAGGGTGTTTATGAAAAAGTTATTTAAAATCGTGCTGACAGTGGTATGGATTACCACAAGCATTGCCGCATCCGCACAAAATGTGGAAAAGACCGATAATAGGCTTATCGGTTATCTGAACCTAACGTACTGTTTGGGGTACGACTCTAAGTTAAATATGGTGAAAGTCTTGATTTCAAAGTCAGATACCACTGTAATGCAGGGAAACACTTCCATTAACACTAATGACTTCACTGCTTGGATGCCCAAGAAAGAGTTTGAAAGGTTACAGAGACTTAATAAGCCCTTCTTTGTTCATGCCAGGTGGCAGGAATTTAAAAAAGGACAGTGGGTAGATATAGAAAAACCAACTGATCTCAACAAAGTTAAAAAGAACCAGTACTGCTTAGTATTTAATTGGGGGTTGGTACAGCCATGGCCCACAGATCCGGTGATAAAACCGCAAACTGCTCCAATTCCTGCTACAGACGGTACTCAAAAGAAGACGGTTTTATAAAAACCCACCTCCTTGAAACAAAACGCTGCCCCTAACCGGTCAGCGTTTTAACTTGACAAAATCTATATTTCGTGTATACTATATAAAAATAAATTTAATTCACCAATATACCTAAACTGCTCGGATCGAGCTTAAATTATGAGAAGTTTTTTAAAAAATGTGCTATTCGCGGCATTGATTGTCGCCAGCACTAGTATGTGGGCACAACAGCGCCCTAAAGATGATTTGCCTATTGGCAAGCGACCACTTACCATGTCGCAACAGAAGAAAATATTGTTCGGTGACCAAACAGTTGCTGCGCGGTATTATAACACGAGCCCTGCTCAGGTTAGAAAGGATTTTATAAATTCTTTGAATGCCTGGGCCCAGTATGACGGCTGGGTTCTTGAAGACGGGTCCCAGGTTGTTTTTGTTGAGGAAAATTTGGAAAAATATTTTGAAAAATATTTTATTGAAGACTCTCTTACTTTTAAGGAAGGTGAACTCGAAGTTAACTATATTGACCGAGAGACCAAACAAATTTTCCACTATGCCTACCGGGGAAATAAGCCCGGAGAAATGGGTATATGCATGGATCCGAATAAGATTGATGGCATTAAAAACAAAGGGTCGTTGGTTGTTCGACCAATTGCTTCTGAACAATGCGAGAACGGTTTTGGACCAGTTCTTGCAAAATCTATTGATGAGGGGTTGCCTCCAGTGGGAAACTCAAATGTTAAC
>CAIQAW010000081.1 GCA_903869875.1 Candidatus Nomurabacteria bacterium
ATAGAACCTGTTTTGTCTGACAGTTTTAGGAATGCCATGAATTCGCCAGTTTTAGTTTGTACTTTTCGTATTTCCTCGATAATTGCGCCTAACTGTACTATGCCGGTTTTCTTCTTAGATTTTTTAATTTCTTCGATAGTGTTTTTACCTTCGAGTCTTTTCGCAAAGTTGTCTAATGGGTGGCCGGAAATATACAAACCTAACAATTCCTTTTCCCAGTTTAGTTTTTCTGTTAGGGTTGCTGGTTCAGTTTCAGCTAGTTGTAATTGGTGTTGAGTAAGTCCAATAGAAAATAGTGAGGACTGGCTGTCTGACTTGCGGGCGTATTCGCGGTTATATTCTAACAATGCTTCAGAGTTTACTAGTAGTTGGTTACGTTCACCCAGGTCGTCGAATGCACCGGACTTTATAAGTGCCTCCATAGATTTCTTGTTCAAGTTTTTATGGGTCATGCGGTCTAGAAAGTTGTCTATGGTGGTAAACGGACCACGGGCTTTACGTTCGGCTATTATAGCGTCGGCTATGTCGCCACCGAGGTTTTTAATTGTATATAAACCGAAACGTATTGTTTTACTTTTATCTAGGGCTACACCGTCTTCCTTGGCAATGGTAAAAGCGTGGAAACTTTCGTTTATAGATGGGGGCAATATGTTTAGTCCCATGCGTCGACATTCGTTGATGTATATACCAATGGTTTCTATGTCGCCTGATTCGGCTGTTAACATGGCTGTCATGTAGTAGACAGGGTAGTTAGCCTTCATATACGCAGTCTGGTACGCAACCTTTCCGTATGACGCGGCATGGGCTTTGTTAAAACCGTAACCTTGGAAAGGTTCGAACAGTGTCCATATTTTTTCAGCTTGGTGTTCAGTAAGTCCAGAACAACTTTGGCAACCCTCAACGAATTTTACGTGTTGCTTGGCCATTTCTTCGGGAATTTTTTTACCAACAGCCTTACGGAATTTGTCCACTTCACCCCAGTCGTAACCAGCTAGTTCGATAGCGGTAAACAACAAGTCGTCTTGGTACACTAACAAACCGAATGTTGTTAGAAGGTAGTCCTTCATTTTAGGGTGGTAGAATATAACAGGTTTTTCTCCGTTTTTGCGTGCTATATATTCGTCTATCGTCTGCATCGGACCCGGGCGGTAAAGCGCCACCATAACGTTTATGTCGTGTATTGTTGTTGGTTTTAGTTTCTTCAGGGCCTGTGTCATGCCTGAACCGTTTAATTGGAACAAGCCTTCAGTTTCTCCGCGGGCTAACATTTCAAAAGTTTTTTTGTCGTCTATTGGCACAGTGTCTAGATCTATAACTTTGCCAGTTATTTTTTCAAGCAGTAGTACACTTGATGCTAAGAATGCCAGGTTACGTATACCTAGGAAGTCGAACTTTGTTAAACCAACACCGTCTTCACCAACTGAATACATGTCGTATTGGGTTATAAGTTTGCCACCCTTTGGGTCGAACTGTACAGGTGTAAAATCTGTCAGTGGCCCAGGGGCAATAACCACACCGGCGGCGTGCACAGAAATGTGTCGGGCAGAGCCTTCTATTTTTTTAGCTAGATCAATAATTGTTTTTACATCACGTTCACTGTCGTAGGCTTCCTTAAGTTCAGGTACAATTTCTATTGCATGGTCTAGGGTCATTGGCATGCCTTGGCTGCCCATGGGTATCATCTTAGAAATTCTGTCGCCTGTAGTGTATGGGTAACCTAATGCACGGGCAACGTCGCGCACAGCACCACGGGCAGCCATAGTACCGAACGTACCAATTTGTGCTACTTTTTCTTCACCATATTTTTGACGGGCGTATTCGATAAGTTCGTCGCGTCTGTCGTCGGCAATGTCCAGGTCGATGTCGGGTGCGGATGGACGGAATGGGTTTAGGAAACGTTCAAAAGGCAGTTTGTATAAAATAGGGTCTACATTTGTAATACCACATACATAAGAAACAAAAGACCCCGCCGCCGACCCACGAGTGTTTGTTAATATTCCTTTTTCACGGGCATGGCGCATCAGGTCGTGCATGATAAGGAAATAAGAAGAATAACCTTTGGTTTTTATAACTTCAAGTTCGTATTCTAAGCGCGCCTTTACAGTGTCGTCCATTTCTATACCGCGTGTTTGTATACCAGCAAATGCAGTATCGCGTAGTACGTCGTCGGCATTTGTGCCGGGTGGTAATATAAATTCCGGGAAGAAAAATTTACCTAGTGTAAGTTCTAAATTACAACGTTCAGCTATAACAGCAGTGTTGTCGTATGCGCCAGGAATGTCTTTGAAAAACTCGTATGCCTCGGCAGATGTAATAAACGAATAGTTTCCGTTCTTCATACTCATCTTCATGTTTGCCAGGTCACTACCTGTGTTTATGGCAACCAATGTGTCTTGGGCTTCGGCGTCGCTAACGTGTAGGTAATGCGCGTCCCATGTGCCAACTAGTGGAACTTCGTATTCTTTTGAAAGGGCAATTAGGTGTTGTATAACTTCTTGGTAACCTTCTATTTCGGCGTGGTTCATTACTTCGATATACAAATTGTTTTTACCGAAAATATCTATCCATTCTTCTAAAACTTCTTTAGCTTTTGGAATATTTTTTTGCAGTAGCATCTGCGCTAGTTCGCCACCAGGGCAACCAGTTAAACAAATTATACCTTCGCTGTATGTACGAAGTATTTCTTTGTCCATGCGTGGTTTGTAATAAAAACCTTCGGTGTATGCCAACGAAACTAGTTTAATAATATTTTTATAACCAGCCATGTTTTCTGCCAGCAGTGTCAGGTGGTAACGTTTGTTGTCTATGCCAGGGTCGCGATCATTGCGGCCACGTGGTGCAACATATGCTTCGACACCTATGATGGGTTTTATTTCTTTCTTTTTGCATTCTTGGTAGAACTCGATTGCTCCATATAGGTTGCCGTGGTCGGTTAATGCTATTGCTTGCATACCGTCGGCTTTTGCAGCCTTAACAAGCTGGGGTATTTTAGAAAGCCCATCTAGTAGGGAATAATGCGAATGGGTATGTAGATGGGTAAAAGGGGCGTCCATCCCGTTTAGAAGCAGGTCGCGGTCAACAGAGCGCGATTTGCTTGATTATATTTGTAATTTGGTTTTGTGTATGTTTTCATAATAATTCCCAGCAACTGCGACCGCGGCTTCTAACGGGATCCATGTGACACTATTATACGCTTTTACGCGAACTGACGAAATGTTGACAAACGGGGTGTATATGGGTAAAGTTAGGTCAAAATATATAGGAATCATGATACATAAAATATTAATAGAAAATACTTCAAATAAAAAAGAAGAAGAAGTTTGGCAAGAAATACAAGATCTAGAGTTTCGGTTAGCTCAACAAATAGATTGGGTCCGAAATGATAGATTTTGGGGTCATTTCGAAAGAAATTGTGAATCAGATAAAACTTGGAGAAAGATAAGTAAAACACTAATAAGACTTTACTTTATGCATCAACAAATGCACCACCCAAAGCATTTCTTATTAGAAACCGACATTAGAGCACTACCACACCCTAGTTACCATAACAATTTATTAATACTGCTGTTGGCAACTCACAGAGTGTAAGGATAAATAATAAATCGGACGACATTATTGTTCGGTTTTTTTTATTGAAATATCCACAGATAGTGCTTCAGGCACTATCTGGTATTTCTATGAATTGATATAATTAAAATATGCGTAAAGAACCTTTAGTGACAGGTGAATATTATCATATATACAATCGTGGTGTAGATAAACGAGATATATTTATGTGTAAAGAAGATCTTGAACGTTTTATTGAAAGTATTTTAGAGTTTAATAATATAGAAGTTATTACTAGTCTATCAAATGTAAGAAAAACAAAGAACCAGATAGTGCCTGAAGCACTATCTGGTAAACCACTAATCTCTGTTATTGGTTGTTGCTTGAATCCAAATCATTTTCATTTTATTTTGAAACAATTAGAGGATGGGGGTGTATCTAAATTCATGCAAAAACTACAAGCAGGATATACATATTATCTAAATGTTAAAAACTCTCGCACAGGTGCATTATTACAAGGTGCTTTTAAATCACACCATATCTATGATGATAACTATTTTAAGAAATTAATTGGTTATGTAAATTACAATAATGAAGTACATGATATACCTTTGGAAAAATCACACCTTGTTTTCGCTGGTAGTTCAGAATATAAAAATAATAATTTCAATGTTATATCAAAAATAGAAGGTGAAAATATTTTAAAAATGTTTGGTGGTGTAAAAGGTTTTGAAAAATACTGTAAAGAAATAGTTTCTATAATAAGAAAAGAACGGGGTAAACAGTCATTGTTAGAAGAAGATAATTTACCAGATAGTGCCTGAAGCACTATCTGGGTGTGGTATTATAAATATATGAAAAAATACGTAGTAGGTATAGACGAAGTGGGTCGTGGACCGATAGCTGGGCCGGTTACGGTGGCGGCATTGGTAGTGAAAAATAAAAAACTATTAAAAGAACTCCAAGATTTAATTGAAGTTAAAAAACCTGCAATAAAGAAAAAATAAATAATAAAATACTACGATGTGCGTGGTATTTTTACTATTACAGTTTATTAGTATGGTGTATAATGTATACATGTTAAACGACAAGCAAATATTTGCCTTACAAGAAAAAGCTAACGATATACGCGAGTCTATTATTACCATGCTTCTAGCGGCCGGTAGTGGCCACACAGCGGGTCCGTTGGGTATGGCAGACTTTTTTACGTATTTATATTTCCACGGTTTACGCCATGACCCTGTAAACCCACTATGGCCCGAACGCGACAGGTTGGTGCTGTCTAATGGGCATATTAACCCTGTGTTATATTCAGCTATGGCCCACAGTGGGTATTTTCCAGTTGAAGAATTAAAAACATTACGCAAGTTTGGCAGTCGTTTACAAGGCCACCCACACCGTGAGTTTTTACCGTATTTAGAAAACTCTTCGGGGCCACTTGGTTCGGGTTTGTCGCAAGCTGTTGGTATGGCATTAGCAGACAGAATAGACGCAGGTGCAAAAACAGAAAAAACAATTTACTGTTTACTGGGTGATGGCGAATTAGACGAAGGTCAAAACTGGGAAGCCATAATGCTAGCTGCAAAATATAAATTACATAACATTATTGCCATAGTTGACCGTAATAATATTCAGATTGACGGTTATACCGAAGACGTAATGCCTGTAGATAGTGTTGCTAAAAAATGGGAATCTTTTAACTGGCATGTCCAGGAAGTAGACGGCCATAATTTTGCAGACATTGATAATGCTGTAAACCGCGCCAAAGCAATATTTGAAAAGCCTTCTGTAATAATTGCCCGAACTATACCTGGTAAAGGTGTGCCAGAATTTGAACGTGACTACCACTGGCATGGTTACGCCCCAAATGCTAAGACAGCAGTAGAGGACTACAAACATGCATTTAACGAACTTCGCACACTAGGCGGTAAAATTAAAAGTGAACACCAATAATATGTTAAACCCCAATCTAAAACTTAATGAAAATCTCTTCTCCGACTCTGTGGAACAAGTTCCAATACGTAAAGGTTTTGGTGATGGTTTACTTGAAGCTGGCAAGTTAGACGAACGTGTTGTAGGTTTATGTGCTGACCTAACCGAGTCTACTCAAATGCATTTGTTCCGAGACGCATTTCCAAACCGTTTCATACAAGTTGGCATTGCAGAACAGAACCTGGCATCTGTGGCCTCAGGTATGGCAGCAATGGGTAAAATACCTTTTATATCTTCTTATGCCATGTTTAGTCCGGGTAGAAACTGGGAACAGATTCGTACAACCGTTGCCTACAACGACCGTGGTGTAATTATTGCTGGTAGTCATGCTGGTGTTTCTGTAGGCCCAGACGGTGGTACACACCAGGCAATAGAGGACATTGCTATAACACGCGTTATACCAAACATGATCGTGGTTTCGCCTTGTGACGCTATCGAGGCCAAGAAGGCTACGCTGGCATTAGCGGTGCTTGGTAAACCTGCATACCTACGTTTAGCCCGCGAGAAAACACCTATCATTACAACTACTGATACACCTTTTGTTTTAGGTAAGGCACAAATAATGTTTGAACCGAAAAACGGTAAAGCAACCGTGGGTATTATTGCTACAGGTGCGTTAGTACACAAGGCACTAGTTGCTGCAAGTAAATTAGAACAAGAAGGTATAAATGTTAAGGTTATGAACCTGGCAACAATAAAACCACTTGATGTTGAAGCTATAACAAAACTAGCAATAGAAACAGGTAAAATTATAACTGTCGAAGAACACCAAATTGCAGGTGGCACGGGCAGTGCAGTAGCTGAATGTTTAGCTAAAAACCACCCAGTGCATATGGGGTTTGTAGGTGTTAACGACAGGTTTGGCCAGTCAGGCACACCTGCAGAACTTATCGAACACTATGGTATGGGTGTAGAAGGTGTAATTGCAAAAGTAAAAGAATTAATATAATAGTAAAACATGAAAAAATATAAAAAAATAATTATTCTAACTATAATCGCCGTTCTAATAATTGCAGTAGGAATTTATACATATAATAATAAGAAAAACATCATGACTGAAAAAGAACAAGTTCAAACAGAAGAAACCAATAATTCTACAGTTACTGAAACTTCTAATTCGTCAGGTGTTATTCCTTTAAGTGCCGAACAAGTAAATATACAAAAGGCATTTGTAAATTTTAAGACATTAATCGAAGGCGAAGACGTATTGGCTTTTAATAAATATTTGGTGGCAGTCTACCCCGAACTAAAAGACCAGTTAAGTGTAGAACTTAAGCCTCAAGACATAGAAGATGGTAAACAAACCATGTCTACACTATATTTTATGTATCTAAATGGAACAGCAGCAGATTTTAATAATACCGATGCAATATGGATAATGGGCGACAATACGGCTTTGGTTAGGGGCGAACATAACATAGTAGGGCCAAGCAAACCAGTAAAAGAAGAATATAACTATAAGTTCAAAAAAGTAAGTGGACTCTGGTATGTAGACATTCAGACAAAAAAATAAATAATAAAAACGGTTACATATATATGTAACCGTTTTTATTATTTATTGTGTTTTTGTAGTTGTATCAGCTGTGGTTTTTTTCTGGGCTTCGATTTTTAGTATTTTAGGTTCTATTTTTTCGATGTCTTCTACAGACTGGAAACCTGTAACTTTATGTTCGTTTATAACCATAGCTGGTAGTTTAGTGTCTTCTATGCGGTATATTTTAAGTAGGGCACGTAGTGCAGATAGGTCTAAACTGTAGTCAAACGAATACACGCGCATGTTGGGGTATTTGTTGCGTAGTTCTGTTAACACGTAACCTTGTTTTGTACACTCAGTACAGTTTTCAGCTGTTGTATAGAAATATAGTACAGGTATGCGTTTTAAACCACAACGTTCGTTTATTTTTTTAGTTAATAGGTAGTCTTTTATTTCAAGTAAAGAATAGTAGCGTTTTAGTTGTAATGCATCTGCGTTGCCTTTTAGGTTTTTGTCACTGTATTCTATTTTGTCAGACAAGTCACTAAGTTCTGAAGAAAGGTTTTCTTCGCCGTCGTCTTGGGTACATGAAAGTTCAGACAATAAGGCAAACTGTGTTTCCGAAGACAGTATGTCTGTAGAAAGTTTGTCCTGGGCAACACGAATAGATTCTACTTTTTTATTAGAAAAAAAGTTTGACAGTCCGCCAGCAACAGCAAACAGTGCTACTGTTATAAAGAAAACTACTATGTATCTGCCCCAATCGTTTTTCATAAATTAATTTAAATTTGTTTTAGTGAATAATCTCTTTCGTCTGTCCAGCTTGCCTCGTGTCTTGTTACTGCGTTCCATATTGCTTTTAGTACCCAAAACGGGGCAACTATGGTGTATACAATAAAAAACAAAGCTATGTCCCAAGATAGTGCTTTACGCCCATATATCATACGGCGTCCGTTTAGTAGTGCAACGACTATTAATATATACAACATTATAGATAAAAACAAGAACGCGCGCGTATCAACATAAAATAAATCAAAAGAAAAGTTTGGACGTGTAAACGGCCCAAAACCAACTGTGCTTAGTTGCATTGCTTTATGACTGACAAAACTGTAAATACGTGACACCATAAATGTAAGTAGTACCAGTGTTGCAGAAACTGAAATTAAGCCCGAAGGTATAGTAAACATACCAACTGCGCCGTATTTGGGGCGGAATATTAGTTCGCGGTAGTCCTGAGCATTTTTAATAAAACCATAAATCCAGCGTACACGTTGGCGGTAAAGTTTAGGTATGCTTTGTTGGCCTTTTGTGTATACATATGCATCAGGGCAGTGGTCTATAGCTAGGCCGTGTTTGTGCATGCGCAATGCTATTTCTTGGTCTTCGGTTTGGTGGGCTTTACGGTATGGTCCGATTTGGTCAAAAACTTTTTTACGGAAAATAGAAAAAGGACCAGGTGTAACATGTATGCCTTCCATAAACGCCAACATTTTTTTGTTGTAGTGTGCCATGTCGTATTCGGCACGTTGTGCGTATTCGGTTATGGTTTTAGGGTCGCGTACTACTATAGACGGTGCTACGGCCATGGTTTTAGGGTTGTCGAAAACTGTAACAATGCGTTTTAGTGCTTCTGGGTGTACAGAAGAATCTGAATCTAAACAGCCAACAAGTTCGCTAGTTGTATGTTCTAAACCAAAGTTTAGTGCTGTGTGTTTTCCTCCATTTTGTTTTTTGTATATTTCAACACGGGCGTTGTCTTTGTACTGTTGCAATGCTTCCCATGTTCCGTCTTTCGAACCGTCGTCTACAACTATAATGCGTAGTTTGTCTGCAGGGTATGACATAGCTAACAACGAGTCTACTGTTATCGAAACGGTTTTTTCTTCGTTATAACAAGGCACTATAACAGTAACAGTAGGGTAGTGTGCCAGTTCTATAGGGGCACTACGTATAACTATCTTTTTACGGTTTTCAAAATATGTTACTAAGAAGAAGACCTGTACAAAGACGGCCAAAAAAGTAAGCATATAAAACAGTATAAGTATAATCGACATGTAGGTGCTATTATACCACATATTGCCTTTATTTCCAAGCCGTTTTATAATTAAGTCTATATGAAAAAGCAGGTAAATTTGATCTACGGAATGTTGCTAATAGTAGTGGTAAGTTGTTTGCTTGCTATGTTTATTATACATTCTGCAAATGCTTTTTCTGACAATTTAGAAAAAAGTTTTAATTCTACTAATCTAGACTAGTTCTGTGGTTTTATTTTTTGCTTTGTAGTATACTGCGTCCATGAAAACAGAAAACAAAGTGCTAATGGCACAAGCGCGCGAAACATTAAAAGGTAATTGGGGTAAAGCAGTTGGTGTTTGTTTGTTATCGATGGCAGTGGCAATGGTTTTAAGTTTTATTCCGGTTATTGGCCAAATAGCGATCTATGCTACATACGGTGCATTTATGTTCGGTGCAGCACTATTCTTCTTAAATCTTTCAAGGGGCAAAGAAGCAACTGTGGATCAGTTGTTTAATGGATTTAATTATCTTGGAAAAACATTAGGCACATATTTGTTGTGTGCGTTATTTGTTATGCTTTGGTCACTGCTACTTATAGTGCCTGGTATTATAGCTGCATACAGTTATTCGCTGGTGTATTACATATTAGTGGATGAACCAAACTTAAAACCACTAGAAGCACTTCGTAAGAGTAAAAAAATGATGTATGGCAACAAAGCAAAGTTGTTTTACCTTGGACTTCGTTTTATAGGTTGGGCATTGTTATGTGTACTAACATTAGGTGTTGGTTTTATATGGCTAGCACCATACATGCAAACAACTCTTGCAAAATTCTATGAAGATGTTAAGAAAAATTTTGAAGCAGGTAGTACCGGTAGCATGGACACCACAAACACTACAGAAACTACACCTTCAGTTACAACAACAGAAACAGTTACAGTTTCGGAAACAACAATAGAGCAAACTGTTTAATAATAAAAAAAAACACCTCGCACATGCGAGGTGTTTTATTTTATAGTTTTACTACAGTGTAGTCTTTGGGTGCTTGTTTTAGATATTCTTCTAGTTTTTCTCTGTTCAGTAGACCTGCCTGTGCACCTATGTGTTGTACAACTGACATCGAGTTTACTGGGCCGTAACGTAACGCTTCTTTAAACGACATACCTGTTGCCATCATGGCTACAATTGTCGAACTTGTTGCGTCGCCGGCACCTGTGCGTTCTACTGGTGGGGCAATGTCTGGGTATTCTGATAGTGTGTATACATTTACACCGTCTGAAGCATCCAAACCTTTTGATCCATCAGTTATTACAACTTTTTTTGGTCCTATGTCGTGCAGGTTTTTTATCAGTACTGCCATGTCGTGTTCGTCAGGGGTTTCTAATATGCGTTGTGCTTCTTCTTTGTTACAGAAAAGTATTTCTGTGTGTTGGTATAATTCTGCTAAAACTTTTGCACCAAGTTTTATCTGAAATGTTCCTGGTTGGAATGCAAGTTTAACGTTCGGGTGTTGTTTTAGGTACTCTGTCATTTGTAGGTGGTAGGGCAGTGTGTTGTCGGCTATAGAAGAAAAGTATATCCATTCTGGTTCTGCCAAATCCATCGGAAATTCGTATGGGAATTCAGTGTGTTTTATTAATATGGTGCGGTCCACGTCGTACCATAGTACAAAATGGTAGTTAGATGTGTATCCAGGTGCAGTTACCATGTAATCTGTTATAACGTTGTTTTTCTTAAGTTCCTCTATATTACCACGACCTATTTCGTCGTCGCCAATGTACGACATAAGTGCGCTTTTTACACCCAGGCGCGCTGCAGCTACAGCTGCGTTGGCGCTGTTACCAACAGCACGGCATAGTGTTACTGATTCGTAAGGTATTTTGTCGCCATAGCGCATAGATAATGTACAGTTTTCGTGGTCTAGTTGGCATGTAACTTGTGCATCTTTTAATTTTATAAAAGGCTCAGTTACAACGTCGCCGATTGCTAAAAATTGTATTTTTTCAGAATTGTTATTTTCCATTACGTTATTATATCATAGGTTTTTATGTTTGGTTAAAACATTGTCGCAGGGTATAATGTAACCATGAAAACATTACGCGAATATGTACACGAAGCCCAAGACAAAGGTGTAGCAATAGGGCATTTTAATATTTCTAATTTAGAAGGTTTGCATGGTATATATAATGCTGCGAAAAAACTTACAACAGATTCTGGAATAACAATACCTGTTATTATTGGCCTTTCAGAAGGTGAAGAAGACTTCGTTGGTCGTGCAGAAGCCGTGGGTATGATAAAACAAATCCGTGAGACTGACCAATACCCGATATTTCTAAATGCAGACCACCACTATAGTTTCGAACGTGCCAAACTGGCTATAGATTCTGGTTTCGATGCTGTTATTATAGACGGCGCTGACAAACCACATGCAGAAAACATTACCATGACTAAACAAGTTGTAGAATACGCGCGTAGTGTTGCACAGTTTGAAAACCGCGACATACTAGTTGAAGCTGAAATAGGCTACATCGGGTCAGGTTCTAATATCAAGGAAACTATACCCGAAGGTGCTGGTATTAAAACTACTCCGGAAGAAGCGAAGGAATTTGCAGATGCAACTGGTATAGACATGTTGGCACCATCCGTGGGTAGTATTCATGGTTTGATAAAAAGTGGTAAACCACACATAGATGCAGAACTGGTGGCAGAAATTAAAAAGGTAACAGGTTTACCTTTAGTATTACACGGTGGTTCAGGTTTGCGCGACGAAGATTTTACAAACGGTATCAAGGCGGGTATTGCCATTGTGCACATAAACACTGAAATACGTGTTGCATTCGACGAAGCACTTAAACAATCTATAACTGAACACCCTAACGAAGTTGCACCGTACAAACTACTACAGCCCGCAGTAGACGCAATACAAGCAGTTGTGTACGACAGATTAAAATTGTTTAACCATATTCAATAAAAATTTTATGGACATAGTACAAGAAATAAAAAAAATAATAAAAGGTGACGTAGAAAACACGGACGAAGTGTTAACGAAATATTCGCACGACGCTAGTTTGCTAGAAATACGCCCACAAGTTGTACTATTTCCACGTGACTCTGCCGATGTATGCGCTGTTGTAAAATGGGTTAAAGAACAAAATGAAGCTTCCGCTAGGCAAGGCCTAGCGGGGAACAAATATTCTATAACTCCACGTTCTGCTGGTACATGTATGGCAGGTGGTGCAATTGGCGAATCTATAGTTATGGACTTTACACGTTATATGAACGTACTTGGTCCAGTTGAAACAGTAGACGAATTTAGTATTACACCCAAATACCCAAACGCACACCCAGTAACTATTTCAGGGCGCGTGTCTGTTATGCCTGGCTGCTACTACCGCGACTTTGAAACCGCAACACTAGAAAAGGGTTTGTTGTTGCCATGCTACACAGCGTCTAAATCTATAAACGCCGTTGGTGGTATGGTGGGTAACAATTCTGCTGGTGAAAAAACATTACAGTACGGTAAAACTGAAGACTATGTAGCTGAACTAAAAGTTGTTTTTGCAGACGGCTACGAATATGTAGTTAAACCACTAAGTAAAAAGGAATTGTATAATAAAATTGCCCAGGTAGACTTTGAAGGTTCTGTGTATAAAGAAATCTACAACCTTATCAAAGACAATGGAATGGTTATTAAAAGTGCTAAACCACAAGTTTCAAAAAACTCTGCTGGTTACTATCTATGGAATGTCTACGATGCAGAAAAAGATATTTTTGATCTAACTAAAATTATAGTTGGTTCGCAGGGTACATTGGGTATTGTAACTGGTATTACTTTCCACCTTGTTCGTACAAAACCTGTTTCTAAACTTGCTGTTATATTTATGAAAGACTTGTCCCGTCTAGGCGAACTTGTCGACGCAGTGTTGCCACACAAACCAGAAAGTATAGAAAGTTACGACGACGCTACTATGAAGCTGGCAATAAAATTCTTCCCAGACTTTTTAAAAACTAAAGGTGTATGGGGCATGTTTAAATTTATGTTTAGTTTCTGGCCAGAAGCTATAATGATGCTAGCAGGCGGTATGCCAAAACTTATCTTGCTGGTTGAGTTTGCTGGTGTCGAACAGTCTGTTGTAGACAAACAATCTATCGACCTGGTAAATGCAATCAAGTCATTTAAATATAAAACTCGTATTACAAGAAACAAAACAGACGCAGATAAATACTGGGACATACGCCGTGAAAGTTTTGCATTACTACGTAAACATATAAAGGACAAACATACCGCACCGTTTATAGATGACATTATAGTACCACCACAAGTTTTACCAGAATTTTTACCTAAACTACGAACTATATTAAACCAGTACCCGATAACATATACCATAGCCGGCCACGCTGGTAACGGTAACTTCCATATTATTCCACTTATGGATTTCTCATTACCAGAAACAGGGAATATAATAATTGAACTTTCTAAAAAAGTTTACGACCTTGTTTTAGAATATCGTGGTTCTACAACTGCCGAACACAACGACGGTATAATACGTACACCATACCTGGCACAAATGTACGGTGACTATGTTGTAAGTCTTTTCCAAAAAACTAAAAACATTTTTGACCCAGCTAACATACTAAACCCAGGCAAAAAAGTCGGTGGTACGGTTGCATACATCCGCGACCACATAATAAAAGAAAAACACGACCTGTCACATAAAGTTTAGTTGTCTTAATTTTTTTAGTATGGTAAAGTATTACAAACTTTAAATAAAAGATACAGAAAGGCCTACGAACATAAATATACCTTTTGCATAGCAAGGTAAGGACACTTTCAATGTAGAGCTTCGCCGGTGGTAACAACCACCGGTTCTGTTTTTTTAAAAA
>CAIQAW010000082.1 GCA_903869875.1 Candidatus Nomurabacteria bacterium
GGGTTTTTTAGTGTTTTAACCTTGATTTTGCTGTGTTCGTATGGTCTCGATTAGGTTCAATGTTTCAGCCTTTAGACTGGCTTCCATTGTCTTAAACAGGTGCAGACCTTCTTTCTTGTATTCTATCAACGGGTCGCGTTGACCATAGGCCCGAAGGTTAACAGAACTGCGCATATAGTCCATGGTTTCTAGGTGTTCTACCCATAGATTGTCTGTAACTGTAAGCAAAATACGTCGCAGTACGTCGAAAAACGCATCTTCGCCTACTTCTTTGACTTTACCTTCTACTATTTCTGGTGCGCGTTCGTCTATTTCTGATAGAGATTCTATGTATGATGTTAATACGGCTCTGTCGCCTTCTACAATGCTGTTACGGCGGTTATATATGGCAGTACGCTGTGTATTTAGCACATCGTCGTATTCTAATGTGCTTTTACGTGCGTCAAAATGAAAACCTTCTATTTTAGCCTGCGCATTTTCTAGTGTTCGGCTAATTATTTTGTTTTCTATAGGGGTTTCCTCTGGTATACCAAAACGGCCCATCATAGACTTCATTTTTTCACCACCGAATATACGCATTAGGTCGTCTTCTAATGAAACGTAGAATACTGTTTCGCCCATGTCGCCCTGACGGCCTGAACGGCCACGTAACTGGTTGTCTATACGGCGCGCTTCATGGCGTTCTGTGCCTAGAACGAACAAACCACCTAGGTTGCGTATTTCTTCGCCTTGTTCGGCAGTTGAAGGTTTACCACCCAGAGATATGTCCACACCACGGCCTGCCATGTTTGTAGCTACAACAACACTACCCTTGCGTCCAGATTGAGCGATGATTTCACCTTCTTTTTCGTGGTTCTTAGCATTTAGAACTGTATGTGCCACACCAGACTGGTGTAGATATGCAGAAAGCATTTCACTTTTTTCTATGGACACAGTACCTATTAGTACAGGTTGGCCTTTAGTTTGTAGTTCTTTAACTTTGTCGGCTATTGCTTTGAATTTACCTTGTTCAGTTTGGAAAATCTGGTCTACATGGTCTATACGTTTTACTGGTAGGTGTGTGGGTATTTGTAATACGTCTAGTTTGTAAACTTTATAGAATTCTTCGGCAGAAGTTTCTGCGGTACCTGTCATACCACCTAGTGTTTTATAGAAACGGAAATAGTTTTGGTATGTTATAGATGCTACAGAACGTGTTTCGTTTTCTATTTTTACAGATTCTTTGGCTTCTACAGCTTGGTGTAGACCTTCAGACCAACGACGGCCCGGTTGCATACGGCCGGTAAAGGGGTCGACTATTATAACTTCGCCGTTTTTAACAACATAGTCTTTGTCTTTTATATATAGTGCATGTGCACGCACGGCGGTTTCTATATGGTGTACGTATTTGATACCTTTTTCTGTATATATGTCTGTTACACCGAGTAATTCTTCGACATGGTTTATACCTTCGTTAGTTAGTTGTATAGCTTTAACTTTTTCGTCTATTGTATAGTCTACTTCTTTTTGTAGTTTTTTAGCTATGGTTGCAGAAGTTTTATAAAGTTCGTCAGATTTTTCTGCTTCAGATGAAATAATTAACGGTGTACGAGCTTCGTCTATTAGTATAGAGTCTATTTCGTCGACTATTGCATATATATGTCCGCGTTGTGTACGTTGTTCTGGTAGGTATACCAAATTGTCGCGCAAATAGTCGAAACCAAATTCGCTGTTAGTACCATATGTTATGTCTGCTAGATAAGCTTCAGTTCTGGTGCATGGACGAAGTTTTTCGTAAACAACCATAAAAGATTCGTTGTCGTTTTTATCTTCGGGGGCGCTATGTGACGCGTCATATATATATGAAGTCTGTTGGCCGTTGATAACAGATGTAGACACACCTAGAAATGAGAAAATTTGGCCCATCCATGTTGCGTCGCGACGTGCAAGGTAGTCGTTAACTGTAACAATGTGTACACCCAGGCCTGTTATGGCATGTAGATATGCAGGCAGTGTTGCAACGAGTGTTTTACCTTCACCTGTGCGCATTTCTGCAATCATACCGCGGTGTATAGCAATACCACCGATAAGTTGTTCGTCGTAGTGGCGTTGACCTATAACACGGCGTGCAGCTTCACGCACTAATGCATATGCACGTGGCAGAACTTCGTCGAGTGTTTTACCTGACTTTATTTGTTCTTTTAGTTTGTTTGTTTCAATAGGAAAATCTGCATCGGACAGTGCCTGCATTTCAGGCTCAAAAGACGCAACCGATGCAATGATCGGCTTGTATGAAATAACGGTTTTTTCGTGTTTGTTTTTAAATAGATTCAGTAATGACATGGGTGTATTATAGCACAGAAAAAC